>JAOPYP010000303.1 GCA_025964635.1 Actinomycetes bacterium
CAGGCGGCGAGCAGCCCGGCGCCCCGGATGCGGCTGTCCGACCAGAGCCGGGCCTCGGCCCGCATCGCCGCAGCGCCGAAGGCGGCCACCGGGTGCGCGCGGCGCGGGTCGCCCAGCACCGCGTCGAGTGCCCCGCCGAGCAGCAGCCCCGTGCCCCGCCCCGGCCTGGACAGCCCGCGCCCAGGCAGCCCGGATCGGGGCGGCGACGGCACGATCATTGGCTGGGCCTTCCCCGGGGGAACCACGCCCCGCAGGCGCTGGACCCGACGGCCGGAGTCTCCTGGCTCCCGGATCGAAGCTCCTCCCGGCCTTCCCACCGCCCCAGCGGTCGTGGCCCTCATGCGGGACTCGCTCCCCGGTCACAGTGGCGGGACCGCGCCGGACTCACACCGGCTTCCTGCCCTGCCGTCGGCGGAACGAGGAAAGGAGACCACACCCCGCTACCCCCGTCAAGCGAACCCCGCTCCCGACCAGGGCATCCACTCCCGGGCGGATGACCGCGGCGGTGCCGTTTTGGGCGGGATGGTTCGGGTAACTCGGGGACATGCTCAGCTCAGCGCCGCGCTGGCCCCGCAGGCCCGCCCGCCGGGGACCGCGGTGAGCACCGACGCGTCCCGGGCTGCCGAGGACTCCCGGCACGCCGAGCCGGACCGGCCCGGCGAGACCGAGGCCCAGCGCGACGACCGCAACGTCATGGAGCTGCTCAACGAGCTCCGCGTGGTCGGCATCGGTGTCCAGGTCCTGTTCGGCTTCCTCCTGGGTCTGCCCTTCACCAACCACTTCAGCAAGCTCTACACGGCGCAGCGCGGCCTATATCTGACCACCGTGACGCTCGCGGCGCTGTCCACCGTGCTGCTGGTGGCGCCGGTCGCCTATCACCGGCTGCTGTTCCGGCGGCACGAGAAGGGGAGCCTGGTCCGGGTGACCAACGTGCTGGCCATCGTCGGGCTGATCACGGTGGGGCTCGCGGTGTCCTGCGCGGTCCTGCTGGTGGCCACGGTCGTCGCCCCGGGCGCGCCCGCCATCGTGATCACCGGCCTCATCGTGTGCGCGTTCGCCGGGCTCTGGTTCGCGCTGCCGCTGTCCCGCCGGAACCGGGACGATCACGACGACCGGGACGGCCCCCAGGACCGGGACAACCACCCGGACCAGGCCGGCCAGGGTCAGCCGTCCCGGCCGACGCTCTGAGCGAACGGGGTCCGCGGGGGTGATGGAACCTTTGCGCGTATCCATACGATGGGGACATGCAGTGGCCCAGTCGTGAAGCTGAAACCCGCCCAGCCGTGACCAGCCCGGCGCGCGCATGACCACACCAGCGCCGGACGGCCCGGCCCGCACCGCGATCCTGACCGTTGACGACGATCCCGGGGTATCCCGGTCCATAGCCCGCGACCTGCGGCAGCGCTACGGGGAGCAGCACCGCATCGTGCGCGCCGAATCGGGCGAGGCGGCTCTCGACGCGCTGAAGGAAATGCGGCTGCGCGGCGACGAGGTGGCGGTGATCCTGGCCGACTACCGGATGCCGCAGATGAACGGGATCGAGTTCCTCGAAGAGGCAATGAAGACCTACCCGGCCGCCCGCCGGGTGCTGCTGACCGCCTACGCGGACACCGACGCCGCGATCGAGGCCATCAACGTCGTCGACCTGGACTACTACCTGCTCAAGCCCTGGGACCCGCCGGAGGAGAAGCTCTACCCGGTGATCGACGCCCAGCTGGACGCGTGGCGGCTGGAGGACTACCAGCCGGTGCACGTGACCAAGGTGGTCGGGCACCGCTGGTCGGCGCGCTGCACCGAGGTGCGCGAGTTCCTGGCCCGGAACGAGGTGGCCTACCGCTGGTTCCCCTCGGACGAACCGGACGGGGAGCGGCTGCTCGCCGCCGCCGGGGCGGACGGCCGGACCCTGCCCCTGGTCATCACCCCGGACGGGGAGACCATGGTCGCGCCGAGCGACTCGGACCTGGCCAACCGGGTCGGCCTGAGCACCACCCCGGCCAAAGACTTCTACGACCTGGTGGTGATCGGCGGCGGCCCGGCCGGGCTCGGCGCGGCCGTCTACGGCGCGTCCGAGGGCCTGAAGACCGTGCTGGTCGAGCGGACCGCGACCGGCGGCCAGGCCGGGCAGAGCTCCCGGATCGAGAACTACCTCGGGTTCCCGGACGGGGTATCGGGCGCGCAGCTCACCACGCGGGCCCGGCGGCAGGCCCAGAAGTTCGGCGCCGAGGTGCTCACCACCCGGGAGGTGGTCGGCCTCGACATCAAGGGGTCGGCGCGCGGCATCCGGTTCGCGGACGGGGGCACGCTCGGCGCGCACAGCATCATCCTGGCCACCGGGGTCTCCTACAAGCAGCTCGGCGCGCCCGGGCTGAACGAGATGACCGGCCGCGGGGTGTACTACGGCTCGGCGCTCACCGAGGCCTCAGCCTGCATCGACCAGGACGTCTACATCGTGGGCGGGGCCAACTCGGCCGGGCAGTCCGCGGTGTACCTCTCCCGGCACGCCAAGTCGGTGACGCTGCTGGTCCGCGGGCCGTCGCTGGAGCGGTCCATGTCCTACTACCTGATCCAGCAGATCGGGGAAGTCCCGAACATCACGGTCCGGACCTGCACCGAGGTGATCGGCGCGGAGGGGGACGGCCACCTGGAGCGGCTGACGCTGCGCAACACGGCGGACGGGGACACCGAGATCGTGAACTCGCAGATGCTGTTCGTGTTCATCGGCGCCGCCCCGCTCACCGAGTGGCTGGATGGCGTGGTGATCCGCGACGACCACGGGTTCGTCGTCGCGGGTCCCGATCTGGCCCCAGGCGGCCAGAAGCCCGCCGGCTGGCAGCTGGACCGGGCCCCGTACCACCTGGAGACGAGCATCCCGGGCGTGTTCGTGGCCGGGGACGCCCGCGCCGAATCCGCCAAGCGGGTCGCGTCCGCGGTCGGCGAGGGCGCTATGGCCGTCATGCTCGTGCACCGGTACCTGGAGAAACTTTGACATCCTCCTCGCGCTTTAATTGCGAGGATTCCGGCGTGGCCACCAGCCGCCAGCCACGGGAATTCGGCACCCGCGTCCGCGAGTTGACCACAGTGGGCAACGTACCCGGGCGGGGCGGCGCGACCTGGCCGCCAGTACCGGTGCACATCGCCGATCCTTCTGAGGAGGTGATGCGGCGTCCTGACCCGCCTTCAGGCGGGAATCTCCATGCCGCGATCTCATGACCCAACAGACCCAGCCAGAGCCGGCCACCCAGCCGCCCGCGGCAACCACGGCCGGCGAGCCCGCGGGCGGGCGGCAGACGCTGCCGTGTGATGTGGACGAGCTGCGCAGCCTGTTCCTGTTCGAGAAGCTCGACGACGAGCAGCTGGCCTGGCTGTGCCGCGAAGGGCGGGTCGAGCTGTTCCCGCCCGGCCCGGTGTACGCCGAGGGCCAGCCTGCGTCCTGCTTCTACGTGCTGATCGAGGGCACCCTGGTCATGTCGCGGCGGATCGGCGGCGACAACGTCGAGGTGCTCCGGAGCTCCCAGCGGGGGGCGTACACCGGGGCGTTCCGCGCCTACCTCGGCGACCGGGTCCCCCAGGTTTACGACAACTCGCTGCGGGTCACCGAGCCGTCCCGGTTCTACGTGCTGGACGCCGACAAGTTCGCGTCGATGATGCGGGACTGGTTCCCGATGGCCGTGCACATGCTGGAGGGCCTGTTCTTCGGGATCAAGAACGTCCAGCAGCAGGTGGGCCAGCGCGAGCGGCTGCTCGCGCTGGGCTCGCTCTCGGCCGGGCTGACCCACGAGCTGAACAACCCGGCGGCCGCCGCGGTCCGGGCCACCTCCTCGCTGCGCGACCGGGTGGCCGGCATGCGCCACAAGCTGCGCCTCGTCGCGAGCGGCCGGTTCGACCAGGCGGCCCTGGAGACGCTGATCCGGCTCCAGGAGGACGCCGTGGAGCGGGTAGCCAAGGCGCCGGAGCTGAGCCCGATGGAGGCCTCGGACCGTGAGGACGCGGTGGGCGAGTGGCTGGAGGACCATGGCATCTCCGGCGGCTGGGATCTCGCCCCCACCTTCGTCCAGGCCGGGCTGGAAGCTGCCTGGCTGGAGCAGGTGGCGGCGGTGGTGGACGACGGCACGCTGGAGGGTGCGGTCCGCTGGCTGAACTACACGGTCGAGACCGAGCTGCTGATGAACGAGATCGAGGACTCCACCAAGCGGGTCTCCCACCTGGTCACGGCGGCGAAGCAGTACTCCCAGCTGGACCGGGCGCCCTACCAGGTGATCGACGTGCACGAGTTGCTGAAGAGCACGCTGATGATGCTCGGCGGCAAGCTCCGGGACGGGATCACCGTGGTCAAGGACTTCGACCGCAGCCTGCCGCCGATCCCGGCCTACCCCGCGGAGCTGAACCAGGTCTGGACCAACCTGATCGACAACGCGGTGTCCGCGATGGACGGCCAGGGCACGCTGACCGTGCGCACGGCACGCGACAATGACCGGGTGCTGGTGGAGATCGGGGACACCGGGCCCGGCGTCCCCCCGGAGATCCGGGAGCGGATCTTCGAGCCGTTCTTCACGACTAAGCCGGTCGGTGAGGGAACCGGGCTCGGCCTGGACATCTCCTATCGCATCGTGGTGACCCGGCATCACGGGGACCTGCGGGTCGAGTCGGAGCCCGGGAACACCCGGTTCCAGGTCCGGCTGCCGATCGACGCCGGGGCGGGCGATAGCGTGGTCGCACCAGGCACCACCGCTACGCCGGCCACCGCCGAGGAGAGCTGAATGGCTGACATCATCCCGGGACTCGACCCGACCGTCCCGCCGAGCGGCACCGGCTGCCTGGAGTGCGACAAGGTCTCGGGCTGGTGGTTTCACCTGCGCCGGTGCGCCGAGTGCGGGCAGATCGGCTGCTGTGACAGCTCCCCGGCCCAGCACGCCAGCGCGCACTCCGCGGCCACCGGCCATCCGCTGGTGCGCAGCTTCGAGCCAGGCGAGTCGTGGTTCTGGAGCTACCCGGAAGAGCAGTTCTACGACGGCCCGGACCTGGCCCCGCCGGAGCACCACCCGGAGGGCCAGCCGGTGCCCGGCCCGGCCGGCCGGGTCCCTGCCGACTGGCGCCGCCACCTGCATTAGGCGGTTGCCGGCCGGCTCCTTAACCCGGGCGCCACTGATCCCGCCCTGCCGCTGCCGCCCCGGGAATGGCAAGCTAGCGGGATGGGCATCGTATCTCCAGGGTTCAAGGGCCGCGGGGGGGCCGGGCGAGAGAAGCTCCCGCCCGGCCAGTACCTCGTCACCGACTTCCCGGTGCTGTCCGCCGGGCCGACCCCCCGGGTGGATACCGGCTCGTGGGAATTGCGCATCAGGACCGAGACCGGCGAGGTGCACAGCTGGGACTGGGCGGCGTTCCGCGCACTGCCCAGCGAGGAAATCACCGTCGACCTGCACTGCGTGACGAAGTGGTCCAAGCTGCACACCCCGTGGCGGGGCGTCTCGCTGGACACGCTGCTGGCCGAGGCGGAGACCAGCGCCGAGTACGCGCTGGCCCGGAGCTACGGCGGTTACACCACGAACCTGCCGCTGCAGGACCTGCTGGACGGGCAGGCCTGGGTGGCGTACGAGTTCGACGGCGAGCCGCTGGAGTCCGAGCACGGCGGCCCGGCCCGGCTGCTCGTCCCGCATCTGTACCTGTGGAAATCGGCCAAGTGGGTGCAGGGCATCGACCTGCTTGACAACGACGAGCCGGGGTTCTGGGAGAGCCTGGGCTATCACAACTACGGAGACCCATGGCGCGAGCAGCGGTACTGGGGCGACTGACCTGGCAGGTGGGCACGGTGGCGGTCGTCCGCGAGGAAACCGCCACCGCGCGGACCATCGTGCTGGACGTCCCCGGCTGGTCGGGGCACACCGCGGGCCAGCACGTGGACGTGCGGCTCACGGCCCAGGACGGCTACTCCACCCAGCGGTCATACTCGATCGCCTCCGCGCCCGCCCCCGGCCGGCTGGAGCTGACCGTGCAGCGGCTGGAGGACGGGGAGGTATCCCCGTACCTCACCGACGTGCTGAAACCCGGCTTCCCGCTGGAACTGCGCGGGCCGATCGGCGGCTGGTTCGCCTGGGACCCGGCGGCGGCCGGGCCGGTGCTGCTGGTCGCGGGGGGGAGCGGCGTGGTCCCCCTGATGTCCATGATCCGCGCCCGGGCCGCGGCGGGCAGCCACGCCCCGTTCCGGCTCGTGTACTCCGTCCGCAGCCCTGACACCGCGCTCTACCCGGCCGAGCTTGCCCAGCGCGGCCACGCTGGGGAGGGGGTCGAGGTCAGCTGGGTGTACACCCGCAGCGCCCCGGCCGGCGCGCGGGTGCGGGTGGGCCGGCTCAACCCGGTGGTGCTGGCCGCCCCGGGCTGGACCCCGGAGGCCGCGCCCGCGGTCTTCATCTGCGGCCCGACCGGGTTCGTGGAAGCCGCGGCCAGCCTGCTGGTCAGGGCGGGGCATGACCCTGGTGTGATCAAGACCGAACGATTCGGACCCTCCGGAGGACAAGCGTGAACACGCACCTGGACGGCAACGTGCTCGCCGGGGCACTCGGCGAGGTGTTCGCCGTGGACATCACCACCGCGGTGGCCCAGTGCGCTTCGTGCGGCACCAGCCAGGCGATGGGCCAGGCCCTGGTGTACACCGACGCGCCGGGCCTGGTGGCCCGCTGCCGGACCTGCGGCGAGGTGGTGCTGCGGGTCACCCGGTCTCCCGGCCGTACCTGGCTCGATATGCGCGGCGTCCGCTGCCTCGAGCTGCACGTGCCCGGCGAGTGACCAGGATCAGGCCATGAGCAACCTCCCCCAGCCCGACGGCCGCCGGCACCTCCGGGTCTCCGACGCGGACCGGGAACAGGCCGCTGAGCTGCTGCGCCAGGCCGCCGGCGACGGCCGGATCACGTTCGACGAACTGGATCAGCGCCTCGGGGCCGCGTACGCGGCCCGGACCTACGGCGACCTGACCGAGGTCACCGCCGACCTGCCCGCGGCCGGGCAGCCGCCGCCCGGGCCGCTGGCGACGGTCCCGGGCACGTTCCCAGCCGCCCGGATCGGCGGGGAACCCGGATCCGGGGTTTCGATCGCGATCCTGGGCGGGGTGGACCGGAGCGGGACGTGGGTGGTGCCGCCGCGGCACAGCGTGGTCGCGCTGCTCGGCGGCGTCCAGCTCGACCTGCGGGAAGCGCGGTTCAGCCAGCGCGTGGTGACCATCGACGTCTTCACGATGATGGGCGGGGTGGACATCATCGTGGGCGAGGACGTCGAGGTGGATGTGTCCGGCTTCGGTGTCATGGGCGGCTTCGATCACCGGGCCAGCGGCCCCGGGCTGCCCGGCGCACCCAAGGTGCGGGTGGTCGGGCTCGCACTGATGGGCGGGGTCAACGTGCGGCGCCGCTCGCTGAAGCGGGGCCGGCAGCGGCGGGACCGGGAAATCGGGCCGGTCGCGGACGGTGGCCCGTCCGGCGCGCAGCCTGATCTGTGACCTGGCCGGCCTGTGACCTGGCCGGCCTGTGCTCTGGCCGGCCTGTGATCCAGCAGACATTTCTCCCCGGGCATAACCGGAGGCCTGGTCCGGTTCCAGCCTGTGGGTCTGCGGAAAAGGACGCTCACCCGACGAGACGGGACCGGCCCTGATCAGTGCCTCTCCCGGCCCGCCGTAAGAAAACGGCTGATGCTGCCATGGGCGGCGTCAAGGAGGTACTCGTCATGAAGCTGAGCCCGCGGTTCGTGCTCGACAATCTGTTCGTGCTCGGCGCGGCATTCCTGGCTGTCTCAGCAATGGCATTCTCGGTAACGCTGGCTGGCTGGCTCGCATTCGGCGTGTCTACCGGCCTCGCGGTGGTGGCAGCAGCCAGCATGGCTGCGGCTCACCGGATCGGGCAGCGGATCGGCCACGGCGTGGTCGGGCTCGTCGCCCTGTGGTCTCTCATCGCCGCGCTGATCTTCACCGGCAGCGTGCTGACCTGGCTGGTCCTGGCCGACGCGATTGCCCTCGGCGTGGTGGCGCTGGCAGATCTCACCGCGCACGAGGTCAGCACCGAGAATGTGGTGCACCGCCTGGAGGTGACAGGCAACCTGCGGACCGGTGACCCGGCCGCGGAGCGCCTGGCCGCCTGATCCACCAGGCACCCTGCGGAGGGCGGGGACGGCTGCGGCCGTCCCCGCCCCTCCGCTTTCCGCCCTGATGAGCCGGCTATCCGTTGTGACGAGGGAACGGCTCCCCGGCACCCGGTGTCGCGACATACTGTCTGCGGAACCGGCGTCAGCCAGACAGGGAGCGATCATGACGGGACATTCCTTCGTGCCTTTGCCTGGCAGTGAGCGCGGGCCCCTGCCGCAAGCGCAGGAACTGGGCCCGGTGGATGAATCCCAGCAGATCGAGGTGACGCTGGTGACCCGGCGCCGGGCCGCGCTGCCTCCCGGCCTGGTCGAGGGGCCTGCCATCCTGACCCCCGAGCAGTTCGCCGAGCAGCACGGCACCGACCCGGCCGACCTGGAGCTCATCAGGACCGTGCTGGCCGGGCACGGCCTGCAGGTCACCAGCGCCGACGCGGGCGCCCGCCGGGTCACGGTGCGGGGCACGGTCGCGGACCTGTCCGCCACTTTCGGCGCCACGCTGCGCCTGGCGCGCACGCCGGACCCGGTCACGGGGCAGAACATGGTCGAGCACCGGTACCGCGAAGGCGGCCTGCAGGTCCCCGCCGAACTGGCCGGCATCGTGCTCGCCGTCCTGGGGCTGGATAACCGGCCGCAGGCCCGCGCGCAGTTCCGCCGCGCACCGGCCACCACGGCCCGGACGGCGGCGCCCGCCCCCACGGCGTCCGCCCCCACGGCCCCGGCCCCCGGCG
>JAOPYP010000315.1 GCA_025964635.1 Actinomycetes bacterium
CACTGGCTGGCGCGGGCCGGCGACGCGCCCGGCGCCCTCGTCGCCTACGGCCGGCTGCGCGCCCGCCTGCGCGACGAGCTGGGCGTGCCGCCCTCCCCGCAGACACGGCAGCTGGTCAGCCTGGTGCGTGCCGGGCAGGCTGGCCGCGCCCGGAGGACGGGCGGGCCGCCCGATTAGAGTGAAAGGGTGACCAGGCTGCGGATCGCCCTTGCCCAGGTGAACTCGACCGTCGGCGACCTGGCGGGAAACGCCGCGACGGTGGCGGAGTGGACCCGCCGGGCTGCGGACGCCGGGGCCGACCTCGTCGTGTTCCCGGAAATGATGCTGACCGGGTACCCGGTCGAGGATCTGGCGCTGCGGGAGTCGTTCGTGCAGGCGTCGATGGCCACGCTGGAGTCGGTGGCGCAGCAGCTGGAGGCGGACGGGCTCGGCGGCATCGCTGTCGTCACCGGGTACCTGGGGCGCCGGGCCGGCGGGACGCCGCGGGCCGGCGAGCCGGTCAGCTCGGCCCAGAACGCGGCCGCGCTGCTGCACGGCGGGACGGTCGCGGTGACCACGGCCAAGCATCACCTGCCGAACTACGGGGTGTTCGACGAGTACCGCTACTTCGTGCCCGGCAACCGGCTGCCCGTGGTCCGGGTGCCGGTGGGCGCCGGTTCCCCGGACGGGGGCGCGGTGGACGTGGCCATCGCCATCTGCGAGGACCTGTGGCAGGACGGCGGCCCGGTCGCGGTGACCCGGCAGGCGGGCGCGGGGCTGCTGGTGGTGCCGAACGCCTCCCCCTACGAGCGGGGCAAGGACCAGGCCCGGCTGGAACTGTGCGCCCGGCGCGCCCGCGAGGCGGGCGCGGCCCTGGCGTACGTGAACACGATCGGCGGCCAGGACGAGCTGGTCTTCGACGGGGATTCGATCGTCGTGGACGCCGAGGGCGGCCTGATCACCCGGGGACCCCAGTTCGAGGAGACGCTACTGGTCGCGGACCTCGACCTCCCCGCGGCCCGGCCGGTCCCGGGCAGCGACCCGCCTGCCGACACCCCCGCCGAGGCCAGCGACGGCACCGTGATGACCATCCACCGGGTGGCGCTGCCCTCGAGACCTGCGGGATCCGCGGGGTCCGCCACGCCCGCGCCGCCGCTTCCGGAGCCGGCCATCAGCCCCCGGCTGGCCCCGCGGGCCGAGATCTACTCCGCCCTGGTCACCGGGCTGCGTGACTACGTGCGCAAGAACGGCTTCCGCTCGGTCATCCTGGGCCTGTCCGGCGGCATCGATTCCGCGCTGGTGGCCACGATCGCGGCCGACGCGCTCGGCCCGGACCAGGTGCACGTGGTGCTGATGCCCAGCCGGTACTCCTCCGGGCACTCGGTGAGCGACGCGGAGGACCTGGCCAAGCGCCAGGGGCTGCACGCACGGACAATCCCGGTGGCCCCGATGGTCGACGCGTTCGAGGGCGGGCTGCACCTCGAGGGACTGGCCGCGGAGAACCTCCAGTCCCGGATCCGCGGCGTGATCCTGATGGGACTGAGCAACGCCGAAGGGCACCTGGTCCTGACCACCGGCAACAAGAGCGAGATCGCGACCGGGTACTCCACCCTCTACGGCGACTCGGCCGGCGGCTTCGGCCCGGTCAAGGACGTGCTCAAGACGCTGGTCTGGGAGCTGGCCCGGTGGCGCAACGCGCAGGCGGTGGAGCGCGGCGAGACCCCGCCCATCCCGGAGAACTCCATCACCAAGCCGCCGAGCGCGGAGCTGGCCCCCGGGCAGCTCGACACCGATTCGCTGCCCGACTACGCCGTGCTCGACGCGGTGCTGGATGACTACGTGGAGAAGGACATGGGGGCCGCCGAGCTGGTCGGGGCCGGGCACGACCCGGACCTGGTGGACCGGGTGATCCAGCTGGTGGACCGGGCCGAGTACAAGCGGCGCCAGTACCCGCCGGGCCCGAAGATCACCCCGCGTAATTTCGGCCGCGACCGTCGCCTGCCGATCACGAACCGCTGGCGGGAGCCCCGCCCGGGCCGCCGGCCCGCCTGATCCCCCCGCCGCCATCCCGGGGGGGCACCGGCCGCAGGCCCCAGGTCAGCCGGGATGTGCCGGTCGTCAGCTCAGCATGAGCACCGCGTAGCCAGCCAGCCAGTGCTCCAGCTGGTAGTCGCCGCCGAGCACATACGGCAGCACCGCCTTGGCGTGCTGCCGGGCCGCCGCCACCGCGGGCTCGGCCCGCTGGTCACCGGGCGGCAGGGCGCCGGCGATCTGCCGCCAGCACCACGCCCGGGTCGCGTTCAGGCCGTGCAGCCGGCTGCCCTGGTCGTCGTCGCGGCGCTCGGCGGGATCGCCGGCCTCCCCGGCCACCGCCGGCGTGAACAGGGTGGCCGGGCGGCCCCACTCCAGCCCGGGCAGGAACATGGCGAGCCAGTCGGCGAACTCGGCCGGGGGCAGGACCCGGCCCATCAGCTCCGCCTCGGTCAGGGCCGGCGAGACGCAGTCGTCACCCGACGGCTCCCAGTCGCCGGGGTACATGCTGTCCGCGCTGAACCACGCGAGGGCCCGGGCCGCGATCGCGTCGCGCAGCGCCGGGTCGCCCGCCCTGGCCCGCGCCTCCGCGAAAGGCCAGGCCAGGGACAGGCCGAAGGCGCTGCCCTGCTCCGTGCCGTAGCGGACGGGGTAGGACTGGCGGGGCAGCCAGTCGAGGAACCCGGAGGCCAGCGCCCCGGCCAGCGGGGTCATGGCGTCGGCCCACTTGCGGGCGTCGGGGTTGTCCCAGGTCACTGTCTCGTGCACGAGGGCGAGCGCCCATCCCCAGCCCTGCGGGCGCTCGGCCCGCGCGTCGGCGCTGCCCACGAACTCGGCCTCGGCCGCCAGCGCCACCGGGGTGAACTGGGCGCCGAGCGCGGAGCGGATCTCGGTCACGGGCACCGCGCCGGGCCGGGTGCGCAGCAGCCGCAGCAGGGTCCAGTGCATCTGCACCGAGGAGTGCCAGTCGAAGCTGCCGTAGAACACCGGCGTGCGCGCGCGGGGCCGGTAGGGGAAGTCGCCGGGCGCGGTCATCGTGTGCTGCATCGCCGCCGGGAACTCGTGCCTGATGTTGGCCAGCGCCGCCGCGGCGTACCCGGGCGCCTCGGTGTGCAGCAGCTCGGCCCACTCCTGCGATAGCTCCACGGTCTGCGAACCCTCCTGCCCAGAGGTCTGGCGTGCCACGAGATGGATGCCCGGGACCAGGCTCTCCTACCCCTACAGTTCCGCGTACCCCGACACGCAGGTGAGGGCACCACCGCCGACCCAGATCTGGCCGTCGGCCTCGCGGAAGATGTGCACTCGCCCGGACCGGCCCAGCGCGGTGCCCTGGCGCGCCACGTAGGGCACGCTGACCCGCCCGGTGTCCAGCAGCCACTGCGCCAGTGAGGCGTTCAGGCTGCCGGTCACCGGGTCCTCGATCGTCGCGTCGCCGCTGCGGAAGAAGGCCCGGACCTCGATGGCCTCGGGCGAGCCGGCCGGGTAGCAGGCCGCCACCCCGATCTCCATGTCCAGGGCGCCGGGCCGGAGCGCGAGCACGGCTTCCGGGCTGGGCAGCAGCACGGCTGCCCAGCCCGGCCCGTTGTCCGCCCAGGCCAGGTCGGTGATGCTCGCACGGCTGATGCCGAGAAGGGCGGCGATGTGCTCCGCGACCGGCTCCTCCACCGGCCCGGACCGGATCAGCGGCGGCGCGGCGAACGCCAGCCCGGCCGGCACCTGGCGGATCCCGACCAGGCCCGCCCCGCATTCCTGGACGAATACCTCCGGAAGGGACGGCTTGCCGCCGGCTTCCAGCCACGCGTGGCAGGTGCCGAGGGTCGGGTGGCCCGCGAAGGGCAGCTCCCGGCTGGGGGTGAAGATCCGGACCCGGTAGTCGGCCTCCGCGCTGGACGGAGGAGACACGAACGTGGTCTCGGACAGGTTGGTCCAGTTGGCGAAGCGCTGCATCTCGCCGGTGGTCAGCCCGTCCGAGTCGAGCACGACCGCGACGGGATTGCCCCCGAAGGGCGTTTCGGTGAACACGTCCACTTCGCGGAACCGGCGTTGCATATCCCTGAGTCTCCCACCCCCCGCAATGGCATTCCCGGCCGGCCGGTAGTGGGAGACAGGAGTGGTTAGCGGGGGGTGAGGCCCGCGAGAAGCTCGTCCACCACGCGCTGCGCGTAGCCGGCCGAGATCCCCCCGGGCTGGTGCTTGCCCCGGGCCAGCACCGCGCCGGTCAGCATGAACAGCGTGACCTCAAGGTCGATGTCCGGCCGCAGTTCCCCGGACGCGACCCCGCGGCGCAGCACCGACCGGATGACATCCCGGCGCGGCTCCACCACGGTCTCGGTGTACCTGGCCATGAGCCGGGGGAACTTCGCGCCCTCGCCGAGCAGCAGGGCAAACTCCCGGGCCCGGCGCGGGTCGGCGTAATCGGCGGCCATGGCCTGCATCAGCGCGAGCAGATCGTCGCGGACCGACTCACCACGCGGCTCCGGCATCGGGGTCTTCAGCGCGGCCAGCGCGTCCAGCAGCAGGTCTTCCTTGCCGGGCCAGCGGCGGTAGATGGTGGCCTTGCCCACGCCGGCCTTGGCCGCCACCTTCTCGATGCACAGCCCCTCGACGCCGTGCTCCGCGAACACGCAGAGCGCGGCGTCGATGATGGCCTGGTCGGCCTGCTCGCTGCGCGGGCGGCCGGGACGGCGCGGCCGCCCCGCGGGAGCCGGGCTGTCGGGCCCGGTTCCCGCGGTGTGCTCAACGACGGTGTTGGCATCTGATGCGGCCATGGTCCTAGCTTTCCACTCCGGCTTCGACCGCGACAGCGGCCGGGATCTCCCCCGGCACCACGTCCCGCGCCGCCTCGGCCTGGGCGGATGGGCGGCCGGGCATCCAGATCAGCACGACCAGCGCGCCGGCCAGCGTGATCACCGCGGAGATGGCCGTGGTGATATGCATCGCGTGCACGAACGCCGCGTCGCCGAACTGGTCAAGGCGCAGACCCGCCTGGCCCAGCCGGCTGGCGGCGGTCTGAGTCGCCGTGATGGATCCCGATGCGGCGTTCCTGGCGGAAGCGGGCAGGACGGTCAGGTGCGGGCTGAGCTGGCCGCGGTAGACCTGGGCCAGGATGGAGCCCAGCACGGCGACCCCAAGTGCCCCTGCGACCTGGCGGGCGGTGTTGGTCAGCGCCGAGCCGGACCCGGCCCGTTCCCGGGGCACCACGGACATGACGGCCTCGGTGGCCGGGGGCATCACGCTGCCCATGCCCGCCCCCTGCACGAAGAAGATCACGCCCAGCACCCAGATCGGCGTGCTCACCGTGAGCAGCAGGTAGCCGCCCAGCGCCACCGCCACGGTAATCAGCCCGGTCGCGGCGACCGCCTTGGTGCCGTACCGCCGGACCAGCCGGGAGCTGCGCGGCGCCATCAGCAGCTGGCCGGCCGCGAAGGGCAGCGTCAGCAGGCCCGAGTACAGCGGGCTGTAGCCGCGCACGCTCTGCAGGTAGAAGCTGAGGAAGAACAGCGCGCCCATCATCCCGAAGAAGACCAGGCCGAGCGCGCCGACCGCGGAGGACAGCCGGGGGTCGCGGAACAGCTTCACGTCCAGCGACGGGTGGGTCAGCCGGGTCTCATACCAGGCGAACAAGGCCAGCACGGCCAGGCCCGCGGCGGTGGTCCCGAGCACGTCCCAGTGGATCCAGGAGCCCTTTTCGCCGCCCTGGATGATGCCGTACACCACGAGCACCAGGCCGACGACGGACATCACCACGCCGAGGTAGTCGATGCGGCCCGGGTTGGGATTCCGCGACTCCGGCACGAGCAGCAGGATGGCCAGCACGCCGACCGCGGTGAGCGGGACGTTGATCAGGAAGACGCTGCCCCACCAGAAGTGGGCCAGCAGCACGCCGCCCACGATCGGGCCGATCGCCACGCCGATGCCGACGGCGGTGGCCCAGATGCCGATGGCCTTGGCGCGCTCACCCGGGTCGAACACGTTGGAGATGATGGACAGCGTCTGCGGCATGACGGCCGCCGCGCCGAGGCCCATGGCGGCCCGCGCGAAGATCAGCTGATCCGGGTTGCGTGAATAGGCGGTCAGCAGCGAGAACAGGCCGAACGCCGCCATGCCGAACATGAGCATGCGCTTGCGGCCGATCCGGTCGCCGATCACCCCGAACGTGAACAGCAGGCCAGCGAACACCAGCGTGTAGGAGTTGATGCCCCACTCGAGCTGGCTCTGGCTGGCATTGAGGCCCGCGGGCTTGGGCTCGGCGATGGTCTTCAGCGCGACGTTCAGCACCGTGTTGTCGAGCACGATGGCGATGAGGCTGATGACCAGCACGCCGAGGATGGCCCACCGGCGGCGGTAGATCCGGTCGGCGGCGGTGTCGGCGGCCCGGCTGAGCGCAGCCGAGGCCGCCGACTGACCCGCAGCCGGCTGTCCGACGGCGGGCCGTGCGTTGCGGTGATCCATAACGTCCTTCTGGTCAGGGGAAGGCCACCGCGGGTGGCGGCGTTACCCAGGTTGCGCGAACGGTCGGGCGGGCCGCCCGCCCCGCCGGGACACCGGTCCCGGCGGCGGGGCACCGCTCCGGGGAAGCTATCGATACGGAACCCGACCGTATCGAAAAAGATTCCCGGCCCCTAATAGTTTTTCCCGGGCGCTCAGCCCCCTCCGGCGAACCCCCGGGAGCACCTCCGGTGACCAGGCGTCCGCGCGGTGAAACACCGCCGTAACGGGGCTATCTCCAGCGCCCCGCGCATGTCATGATCGAAGCGTCCGGGGACGCCGCAACGGCGCCACGAGACTGGAGGAACCCAGGATGAATGACTTCCCTGGGGGCACGGGCACGGCCGTTACCGAGACGCGGACCAGTGCACCAGCCCCCGCCGCCCGAATCCCCGCAAGCCCCGTTCCTGCCAGCACGGGCGCGGCGGCCAGCAGAACCCCAGAGCCCCTCTACGGCGGCCGCGCCACCCGCCGGGTGACCGTCAGCGACCTGGCCAAGGCCAAGGCCCGCGGCGAGAAATGGCCCATGCTCACCGCGTACGACGCGCTCACCGCGCACGTCTTCGACGAAGCGGGCATCCCGGTGCTCCTCGTCGGCGACTCGGCCGCGATGGTCGTCTTCGGGCATGACACGACGATCCCGGTCACCCTGGACGAGCTCATCCCGCTGACCGCGGCGGTGGTCCGCGGCACCAGCCGGGCCCTGATCGTCGCCGACCTCCCGTTCGGCTCCTACCAGGCGTCGCCCGGGGCCGCGCTCGCGGCCGGGATCAGGTTCCTGAAGGAAGCCGGCGCGCACGCCGTCAAGCTGGAGGGCGGCCGCCGGGTCGTCCCGCAGGCCGAGGAGCTGGTCGCGGCCGGCATCCCGGTCATGGGGCACCTGGGGCTCACCCCCCAGTCGGTCAACGTGTTCGGCGGCTACCGGGTCCAGGGCCGGGGCGAGGACGGCGAGCAGCTGCTCCAGGACGCCAAGGCGCTCGAGGCGGCGGGCGCGTTCGCGGTCGTGCTGGAGTGCGTGCCCGCGGAACTCGCCGCCCGGGTCACCGGCGCGGTATCGATCCCGACCATCGGCATCGGCGCCGGCCCGGACTGCGACGCGCAGGTGCTCGTCTGGCAGGACATGGCCGGCCTGTCCCCGCGGACCCCGAAGTTCGTCAAGCGCTACGCGGACGTGGCCGGCGTGCTCGGCCGGGCCGCGCAGTCGTTCGCGGAGGAAGTGACCGGCGGGCAGTTCCCGACCGAGGAGTACTCCTACCGCTGACCCGCCGTCATCACGGAACCATCCGCCCGCCCGCTGAGGCCCCGGCCGGCCCGGCCGCCGGGGTCCCGGCGGCCCGGCCCTGAATGACCCATTTAGGCACATATATCCGTTCCGCGACTTAGACTTCTGCCGCCAGCTTGGTGCGCGGAATTCCCCGGGGGTCTGCGCGGCACCCCCCGGAGGATCACTGATGAGGCGCATAGCGGTCCTGCTCCCGGTACCGGCGTGCGCCGCGGCCCTGGTCCTGGCCATCACCGGGTGCTCCAGCGGCGGAAGCCGGTCCACCCAGGCGGAGCAGGCTATGTACGCCGCGGTGAGCAAACCTCTCGCCGCCGCTCCCTCGCTCCCGGCCGGGGAGAAGTGGGCCGGCGGCCGGGCCCAGGGCCTGCGGATGGCGGTCCCGGACCGCTGGGTCACGGTGGCCCCGGCGGCCCGCCCCGGCGCGCTGCACGCGGTCGGCCTCGGCCGGCTCAG
>JAOPYP010000334.1 GCA_025964635.1 Actinomycetes bacterium
CGCTTCCGGATGCAGGTCGGCCACCTCGTGGCCCTGCCGCTGAAGTCAGCGCCGTCGGTCGCCTTCGGCCGCCTCAGCGGCAGCTATCGATACCCCGCGGACACCGTAGACCCGATGCGCTATCAACGCAGAACTGGCCAATCTGGTCCGCTCTGGGTTGACATCCCGCGGGCTACTGTCCCATCCCCGAATCGGCAGCCCTCGGCGTGCGGTACGCGCGCCCGACTCTTGCTCACCTTGCGTGACGACTCCTGGTCCGGCTCGATAGAAGCCGCCCGAGCAGACTCGGTCGGCTAAAGGCGTCAGCTGGTTAAGGGACCACTGCCTCAGCTTCTCGCACCTGACTCAACGTCCGCGGTGCCAGTCCGTGCCTCACGGTGGCCCGCTTAAGAGGTAGTCGTAGATCCGTGCAAGCGCCGGCTTGCAGGACGGTGGGCGGGGTGTTCGCCGGCGGCCCCGGTATGGCCGGCCGGACGAACTGATCCTTGAGGATGCCCAGAACGGGTACGCATGCGGCTAGATCAGCGACACAGGATTCACCCAGGCAAAGATGCCGGCGTGATGCGCCCGGCCAGGCGGGCCGATCAACGTGCCTGCCCTGGCCGGGCCTGGCGAGAAGGAGGACACAATGGTTGGCACCATGGGCGCGGGTCAGAGTCCGTATCCAGTTCAGTTCGCCGTTGAGTACCCGGATCGGCCGCTGAACCGGCTGACGTCGTTCTTCCGTATTTTCGTGATCATCCCGATCGCGATCGTGCTCGGCACCGTTTCAGGCGGAACCTGGGAGTGGACGGGTGGTCATTCCAGCATGGCCTACGGGGGTGCGGGCGCCGGCGGGCTGCTGTTCCTCGCCCCGCTGCTGATGATCTTGTTCAGGCGGAAGTATCCCCGGTGGTGGTTCGAGTGGAATCTGGAACTGCAGCGCTTCGCCAACCGGGTGTGGACCTACCTGGTCCTGATGAACGACCGCTACCCGTCGACTGATGACCACCAGTGGGTCCAGCTGGACTACCGTTATCCTGACGCAGCCGCTGACCTTAACCGGTGGCTACCGCTGGTGAAATGGCTGCTGGCCATTCCGCATTACATCGTGCTGTTCTTCCTGGACATCGCGGTGTTCTTCGCAGTGGTCGTGACCTGGTTCGCGATTTTGTTCACCGGCCGCTACCCACAAGGCATATTCAGCTTCGTGGAAGGCGTATTCCGCTGGCACAATCGCGTCCTTGCCTATGCGTTCACCCTGGTCACGGATCGGTACCCGCCCTTCAGGCTGGCGCCATGACCCGGCATCTGCGAGCCGCCGAACTAGGCTGCGGCCGGTCCCGAGCGGGCAGGCGGACAGCACTGCGATGCCGTTGACCCGGTCCGCGCCGAGGGCGGCTAGATGACTGAGTCCGATTGACCGTTAGTGATCGCAGGCGGTGAGGGATCGCTTGACGGGTGCCCCGATGCGCCAGTTGTGCCAGATCGCGGCCGCGAGGGCCAGGAGTCGGGGGCGACGCGGGCGTAGACGCCGGCCAGGGTTCTTCCGCCGTGGTCTTCCGGGGTGAGCTGGCCTTTCAGTGTGCCGGAGATTGCCTCGATCGACTGGCGGCAGCGGGCGAGGTTCCCGGACCGGGCCGGCTCCTGGCGCCGGGTCGGTCATGGCCGGGCGGCGCTGTTGACGCTCGAGGAGTACCAGGACGACGACAGGCTGACTTTCTCCACGGTCAGCCCGGTCCGTGGGGCGTCGATGATCATTCCGCCGCCGACGTACATGGCCACATGCCCGTCGCCGTCGAAGAAGACCAGGTCGCCGGGCTGGAGGGCGGACAGCGGCACCGACGGGAGCCCGGCGACCTGCGAGTAGGTGTCGCGCGGGATGGTGACCCCCGCCGCAGCCCACGCTGCCATCATGAGGCCGGAGCAGTCGTAGGAGCCGGGCCCGGTGGCACCCCACACGTAGGGCTTGCCGAGCTGAGCGTAGGCGAACGCGACCGCTTTCTGCGCCTGGGTGGAGGTCGGCCCGGTGTAGACCGCGGAGGTGGTACCGCCGCTGCCGACCGTGGGAGCCTGCCTCGCGGTCAGCGTGGCCAGCGTTGCCTTCTGCTTCGCGAGGGTCTTGCCGATGGCGTTCTTGCGTGCCAGCCGCTGCTTCTCCAGCGCGGCGATTCCCAGCTCACTGCGTCGTGCCATCTGCTGGGCGTTCTCCAGCTGGCGGGCCGCCGTGATGAACTGGCCCACCTGGGCGGACCGGTCGGCGGACATCTGCAGCAGGACCGATGCCTGGGACAGGACGACCTGCGGGTTGTTCGACGTGAGCAGGGCGCCCATCGAGCCCATGGTGCCGCTCTCGTACGCGGTGGTCGCAATCGCGGCGATCTGGGTTCGCATCGAGGAGAACCTGGCCTGATCCATCTTGAGCCGGTGGTCGACCGTGCGCAGCCGCTGCTTGGCGCTGGCCACCTGCTGCGCGGCCTGGTCGTACTGCTGCACGGCCTGGTCCATCTGCGACGCGAGACGGTTGACCGTCTTCTGGACCTGCGCGACTGTCGGCTGCGGGGCCGCACCGGCCGGCGCCGTGAAAGTCGCCAGCGCCCCGGCCGCGACCATACTGGCAGTGATGGCTGCACCGCGGCGCAGCAGGGACGGCTTAATGGCTGGACGCATACTCACGTGCGTGACCCGCTCCTTCTCCCACTTCGCCTACCAGGTGAGCTGACGGGTTCGGGCGGTGGAAGATGCCCTACGGCCAGGCCCCGTGAGGGCCCGCCGATTCACCCCTGGACGTCGTCCCAGGCAGGGCCTGAGACGGACCTCCGGTGGGTCCCCGGCTCCCCGCGCTAGCACCCAGGCCAGCCGGAGACTCGGCGTGGCCGCTCGCCGTCACCATGATGGAGACTGCCGAGCGAGGCGGCCGGGCAAGACAGTACACGTCCATACCGGGCGGAGAGGGCACTTCACCGACGATGCTTAGGTGAGAATGCCGGGAGCCCGCCCGGCCTTCAGGAACCCTGTGCGGTGCTGGCCGCCAGTACCGATCCGGTCGCCACCATGCGCCGCTTTGCCGAGCAGATTGGCCCAGAGGAGGCGCACCCGGGAGCCCGCTTCGCCTCATGCTCCGCGAGTCGCGTATGGCCTAGGCAGCGGCGTGCTGCCCGCAGGTTTCTCCGACCCCCTGGCCAGGACTCCCACGCTCCCGAATGGATGTCCACGAGCAACTTGCCAGGACGGCGCCGCCACGCTAGTCCGGCGGGGCGACCTGTCGCAGCGCGGCTACGCTGGCTTGCATCCCGTCTACCGCGGCAAAGGTTTCCGTGTAAATGGCGGCAGCCCTCTGCAGCGCTGCCGGGTCCATGCCGCCGATCAGGCCGAGCAGTCGGCGCAGTTCGGCCTCCGGTAGTGCGTCGATCGCCGCCCGTTGTGTCGCCAATGCCCGCCGCGAGTCCCGGCAGCTAGCGCCCGACGGGTCCGGCCAGTCCTGCATTATGGATACGCCCGGCGCCGTACTGACGTCTTCAGCCCGGGCACCCTCTGCGATGCCGGCGAGGCGGAAGATAAGATTCCACATCCGCTGCCTGACCTGGTCCAGGGCGCGTGAGATTGCAGCCCATATCCCGGCATCGCCGAGGCGGATGCCGCCGGTGGCCGCTGCGGAAAGGGCGGCATTACTCTCAAGGGTGACCAGTTGGGCCACGGCGGAGAAAGCCAGGGCCGGATGCTGCTCGCAATCCGCATCCGGCAGGGCCCGCACGGCGTCAGCGAGCCTTCTCGCCGCGACCTGGAGGTTGCGGGGTGCGGTGGATGGTGGCTGCTGTCCATAGCGCTCGGCCCGCCGCCATAGGGTTGCGACCTCCTCGAGCAGTCCGGACACGCACTCCAGATTCACGGCCATGAGGTCGGCATCCTTGCGCGCCACTGCCCGCTGGTCATGACTGCCGCTCATTGACACCCCCGTGCCTCGCCCGTGCCGGGACGGCCCTAGGCCCACGAACGCGCGGACAGCCGCCCCGCCGTCGCCCAGACCGGCCCGATTTACCTTAACACCTAAGGTGAATAGGTTACTATCTACCGAGCGTGCCACGTCACCGCGGATTCGGCTTCAGGCCCCGTGGGCTGGCGTTTAGGATGCAGGCGACCGTCAGGCGGAGGTGGAATGTCCCGGTTTGGTGACCTGGAAGCCGCAATCATGGATGTGATGTGGGCGGCCGGCGGCCCGATCCGTGTTCGCGACGTGGCTGACGAACTGAACCGGAGCCGCCCTCTTGCGTTCAATACTGTGCAGACGGTGATGGACAACCTGTTCCGCAAGGGCTGGCTGAACCGCCAGAAGAGCGGCCGGGCGTACTGGTATGTCACCGTGCGGTCCCGGGAGGATTATGTGGCCGGCTTGATGGGGGAGGCGCTCGCGGTGGCGCGCGATCCGGCCGCCACCCTGGTCCGCCTCGTGGAGGACCTTGAGCCCTCGGAGGTTGCGCAACTGCGGGCGGCGCTTAATGCGGCCGCTGAACGGGAGGCCGGGCAGTGAGGGCCATGATCCCCTACCTGCTGGTCGCCTACGCGATCGCCGTGGCTGGCTCCGGGACCTGGTGGCTCCGCCGCGCATCCTGGCCCGTTCGTCTTCCCCGGCTGGGTATCGCGGTGTGGCAGGCACTCACCTTCACGGTTGTCGCCTCGGCGCTGCTAGCCGGACTCATCCTCGCCGTCCCATGCCTGCGCGTCTGGGCGGACTGGCCCGGCCTGAAGGCCTGCGTGATGTCGGTGCGCGCGCAGTACGCGTCCCCCGGCGGGGCCCTGGCCACCACGGCCGGAGGCGCGGTCACGCTGTTCGCAACGGGACGGCTGGCCTGGTTCACGGTGTCAGCGCTCATCATCGCCAGACGGCGCCGCACGCGCCATGACGAGGCGCTCGCCCTGGTGGGACGCCACGGCCCGGCGCCGGGCATGACGGTCCTTGACGATGACCGTCCGGCTGTCTACTGCCTGCCGGGCCGCCGCCGCATCGTCCTCACCACGGGGGCACTGCGCCGCCTGGACAGCCCGCAACTGAATGCCGTCCTGGCCCACGAGCGAGCCCACCTGACGGGCAGGCATCACCTGGTAATCATGTTTGCCGAGGCACTGCGGTGCGCCTTCCCCCGCGTCCGTTTCTTCGGCATCGCAGCCAACCAGATCGGCGGCCTGGTGGAAATGGCGGCCGACGACGCCGCGGCCCGGCGCGCGCACCGGCTGACCCTGGCCGACGCCCTCCTGACCCTGGCTTCCGCACGGGTCCCCGCCGGAGCCCTCGGCGCCGGCGGAACCGCTGGCGCCCAGCGGATACGGCGCCTCATCGACTCACCGCAGCCCGCCCGCGGTGCCCGCATAACGGCCGCCGCCGCGCTGGCACTCATCGCCGCGCCGGCCGTGGCCCTCTCCGCGCCCGCACTCGCCGTGATGGCCATCTCTCACTGCCCGCCCAGCGCATCGCATGCCCACGTGATGACAACAGCCGGGCAATCGATGCACGGCACCGGGCCGGAAACCGCGGCACACCTCACGATCGCCGGGGCCTCGTGGACTTCGGGAGCGGAAACTGCGTCCTAGAGGGGGTCTGGCTACCTTGCGTCCGTAATGCTTCGCGCGATGGCTTCCGGCGAGCCATTTGGGAGTCTGGCCGTTGCGGCTGGCCTGGTCCGCCGGAGTCCGGACCGCCCGCCTCTGTCAGTCTCCGCGTGGTTTGACGATATCCGTATCTCCGTGCGACTCTACGGATATTCGGAGGATGCCATGACACCACGCGATCATGATCACCCTGTCAGCCCGGAGCGCGTCAGCGCGGCGCGGGCCGGCGTGCTGACGGCCGGCGAGGCCGGGCGGCTGGCGGGCCTGCTCGGGATGCTGGCCGACCCGGTGCGGTCCCGGATCCTGTTCGCGCTCTCGGCGGCGGGCGAGCTGTGCGTCGGCGACCTGGCCCTGGCCCTGGATGTCAACCAGGACCAGGTGTCTTATGCGCTGAAGATGCTGCGCCTGGCCAGGCTGGCCAGTTTCCGCAAGGACGGCCGGGTGGTCTTCTACCGGCTCAGCGACGGCTTCCCGCATCCGCTGCTGGAGCACTGCCTGCGGCAGCTGCTGACCATCGCGAACCCGGAGGCTGACGATGCGCGTCCTTGACGCAGTGGGCCACGCACTGGGCGTTGCCGGGACCATGACCTGGGAGATCACCTGGTCTCTGATCCTGGGCTTCACCCTCGCCGCGGTCATCCAGGCCCTGGTCCGCCGCGAGACAATTACCCGGCTGCTCGGCGACGACAAGCCGAAGACGCTGGCGCGGGCCACCCTGCTTGGCGCCGCATCATCCTCGTGCTCATACGCGGCGGTCGCCCTGGCCAGGTCCCTGTTCCGCAAGGGCGCCAGCTTCACCGCCGCGATGGTGTTCGAGATCGCCAGCACCAACCTGGTCATCGAGCTGGGCATCATCCTGGCGCTGCTGATCTCCTGGCAGTTCACCCTGGCGGAGTTCATCGGCGGCCCCATCATGATCGTGCTGGTGGCGGTGGCATTCCGCATCTTCGTCCGCCAGCAGCTCATCGACGCGGCCCGCGAGCAGGCCGGCAAGGGGCTCGCGGGATCGATGGAAGGCCACGCGGCCATGGACATGAGCATCCAGTCTGGCGGCAGCTTCTGGCGGCGGCTGGCCAGCCGGGAGGGGTACACCTCGGTCAGCCACATCTTCGTCATGGAGTGGGCTTCCGTCATCCGCGACATCGTCATCGGACTCCTGATCGCCGGCGCGGTCGGCGCCTGGGTGCCCGGCAGCTTCTGGCGGCACCTGTTCCTGACCGGCCACCCGCTGGCCGCCAAGCTGTGGGGGCCGCTCATCGGCCCGGTCATCTCCCTGCTCAGCTTCGTCTGCTCTATTGGCAACGTGCCGCTGGCCGGGGTGCTGTGGAACGGCGGGATCAGCTTCGGCGGCGTCGTCTCGTTCATCTTCGCCGACCTGATCATCATCCCGATCCTGATCATCTACCGGAAGTACTACGGGACGAAGATGATGCTGGCCATACTCGGGATCTTCTACGCGGCCATGGTCATCGCCGGCTACATCATCGAGTTCCTCTTCAGCGCCCTGGGCCTCATCCCGGCGGAGCGGGCGGCCAAGGTCACTGAGCAGGGCATCCAGTGGAACTACACCACCATCCTCAACATCATCTTCCTGCTGCTGGCCGCCGGGTTCCTGGTGCGCTTCTTCCGGTCCGGGGGAGGCCCCATGCTGAGGATGATGGGCGGCAGCCCGGATGCGGAGCACAACCGGCACGCCGAGCAGCATGGGTAGGGCCGCCCCGAATCCACGCCGGCCCCCGACGAAGGCAGCGCCTGAGCGGGGGAGCCAGGTACCAGCCAGGCAACCACCATGCGGGCGGAGCCGGATCCCCGGTAGGCCGCCCGGGCGACTGACTATGTTGGCAGGTGCGAGCCGCGGGTGGCTTTTCGGTATGCGGCAGCCTGGCAATGACGGCTGGGCGCGGCAGCCGCAGCCCGCCGAGGAGTCTTCATGGTCCAGTCGCACAATCCAGTCGCCCGGCACCCGAAGCCGGATGGCGTGAACGGTGATCGCAAGGGAAAGGGCTGGCCCATAGCTGCCGCCTGCCTGCCGATGCTGGCGGGGGCGGCCGCCTTCGTACTCGCTGATCGGGCGGGCTTGGTGTTCCTGACCCTCTTCGTGTCCTGTACCGCGCTCGTAGCCTTGATGATGGCCGGGATCGGGTCCCCGCACTGGATGCACCCCAGGCATCACCGGGTACCGGCCCGGCGGTTCCTATCCCGCTGATCACGGCACCTACCATCTGCCCGCCTGGTCGGGACCTAGCCGTGGCCAGTGATCTCCGGGGTCCTGCCGTCCGGGAAGGTGGAGGCGATCAGGAGCTTGCAAGACAGCGGGCGGGTGGTGGCGATGACTGGTGATGGCGTCAACGACGCGGCCGCGCTCGCCCAGGCTGATCTGGGCCTGGCTATGGGCACCGGCGCCGACGCCGCAATCGAGGCCAGCGACCTGACCCTGGTCCGCGGTGACCTCCTCGCCGTACCGGACGCTATCGAGTTGTCCCGCCATACCCTCGCGACGATCAAAGGCAACCTGTTCTGGGCGTTCGGCTACAACATTGCCGCTATCCCCCTGGCCGCACTCGGCTTCCTCAACCCCCTCATCGCCGGCGCCGCGATGGCATTCAGTTCCCTGTTTGTCGTCACGAATAGTCTCCGGCTACGCCGGTTCCAGCCCACCGTGATCCGTCAGTCGCCGGGCGGCCTGGGCTCATAACGTGCTGAACACTATGTTGCCGGCCTCATTCCGATGGAATTTTCGGGCCGTGCCATCGTGCCCTGTGATGATGTCTGGTTGCCGGGGGCCCGTCGAGGTACCAGCAGAAGGCGCAGCGCCTCAGGCTCGGCCGGGACACTGCGGGCCTTTCAGCAATTCAGGCGGCAGGGACTCCATCGGCGCAGCGGCACGAGCCGGAAGCTGGCCGCCGGGAAGCCACATTGCACCCGATACTTAGCCACGACTAAGCTGAACTGAATTATCTGTGGCTGAGTTAGCTGTGAAGAGGGCCGCCATGCAGAACGCAGACCAGGCCGTACCGGTCAGGCGCGCCCGGCTGACCGCTGATCAGCGGCGTGAGTCGATTCTGAAGGCCGCCACCGAGGTGTTTGCTGAGGCAGGCTTCCGCGCCGGGAAAGTCTCTGACGTGGCCATCCGGGTCGGGGTGACCGAGCCGGTGATCTTCCAGAACTTCGGCTCCAAGGCCGCCCTATTCGCCGCCGTGCTTGACCGCGTGGCCAACGACATCCATGCGGAGCTGCACGCCCGGCCGGGGCATGACGATTCGGCCGCCAGCCTGCTGGCCCAGATCCTCAGCCCGTCACGAGCCGGGAAGCCGCATGCCCTCGGGTCGCACCGTGTGCTCTTCGCTGCCGCGGCTTCGCTGATAGCTGACCCTGGTGCTGGCGAGGCAGCCAGCCGCGCGGCCACCGTGATCGCCGGACACCTCGCTGACCTGGTCCGGCGGGCCCAGGCCGAAGGGGACATCCGGGACGACGCCGACCCCGAAGCGGCTGCATGGCTCCTGCTGTCGGTTCTGTCCACGCGGTCGTTCCGGGCGGCGAGCATGCCCGGGGCCGGCCGCCTTGAACCCGGCGTGGCCGCCCTCGCCCTTCGTGCCATCGCCTTGCCACCCGCACCTGCCGGGCACAAAGACTGACTCCCGGGCTTCTGGCGGACCAGGCTGGGTCCTCGTTCGGGCTCCGCATCATGGCTCCCTTGCCAACCAACTTAGGGGCGACTAAGTTATAGCTAACTTAGCGATGGCTAAGAAGGGAGAGTGATGGTGCGTCAGCGAGTCCGACCCGGCGACCCGGCCCCCCGAGGGGAGATCATCGGCCGCGTCCGCATGTACGAGCTGATCAGCGCAATCGCGTTCGGCGGCCGGCGCCGCCGGGTATATGGGCGCGTTGTTGCCCTCAGCGGCGCCCGGCCCGGTGACCGGGTCATGGATGTCGGCTGCAGCGGAGGATATCTCGCCCGCTTGCTGGCGGCCGCCGTCACGCCCGGCGGGCAGGTGACCGGCGTCGACCCCGCTGCTCCGGCGATCACCTACGCCAGGCGGCGGGCCCCGGGCAACTGCTCGTTCACCGTCGGCACAGCCCAGGACCTGGGCGTGCCCGACGGGTCATTCGACGTGGTGACCTCCACGCTCGCCCTTCACCACATCCCCGAACCGGAGCGCCCGGCCGCGTTCAGTGAGATGTACCGGGTGCTCCGCCCCGGCGGCCGGCTGCTGGTCGCTGACTTCCGCCCGTCGCGCAGGCGTCTCGCTCTGCATTCTGGCGGCCACGCCATGCGCCATAACGACCCCGACCTGATCGGGGACCTGGCCACAGCCGCGGGATTCCGCCTCGAAGGGCGCGGCGACCTGCCCCTGCTGCGCTACTTCCAGGCCATCCGCCCGGCAGGCGGAGGCGCATGAACCCTGGCCAGCTCGGAGACCCCTGGGGTCCTGGGTCAGATCCCCAGATGCCTGACACTCCCCGCCGTTCCGGTGCACCCACGGCGCTGGCTCACATGGGCACCTTGATGCCGCGGTTGACCAGCCAGACGTTTGCGGGCCAGGAGGTCAGGTATCCGATGATCATGCCGATCTGCATGAGGAGCCAGTAGGCGGCCGAACTGGGCATGAGGTGGTGCGGTGCCGGGAACAGAACGAACGCCATGACCGCCATCCAGCCGAACAGGCCGATCTCGAACGCGGTGAGCGAGATGAAGTCGGCTTTGGCGGCCGCGACCAGGCCATCCTTCAGCCCGAGGCCGCGCATCGGCGCGATCGCGAAATACTGGAAGATGATGCCAAACGCAAGTGCGAAAATGTAGTCGCCGGCGTATTCGGCTCCCAGGGTGACTCCAGCAATCGTGAGGCCCAGCCAAAATATCGCGAACTCGGCGATCACGTCACCCAGGGTGCATCCGGAGCCGCAGTGGCTCACCTCGATGGCCATCGTGACCCACCATGGACGGGCGCGCTCACCCGGCGGTGCTGGCTCGTCAGCGCTGTCTAGCCCGGCTGCGCCGGCTATCTCGTGACAGGCGCTCTGGCCGCCGAGCGCCTGCATTACGTCGCCAGCAGATGCCACCGCTGCCCGGGACGCCGCTGCGCGGCTCATGGACATCGATGCCATCGCCGTCCGGGCGGTGGCTCGCCCCCAGTGCCAGTACAACGCGAGCGCGAACGGGCCGAAGTACAGCGCGGTGATCGGGAAGACGAAATTCATCACGCCCATCGGCTGACGCCGGCGATTGAGGGCAATGTCGTAGGCGATGACGCCCGCGCAGGAGAAACAGACGGACAGATAGAGCCACGCGACAACCGTCAGCCAGAGTGGCGCCATGACCGGATCCGCCTTCCCCCAGTTCCTCATTTCACACGATGCACTGACGAACCAGCACTAGCTTGCCGCTCGGAGCGCGGATGCGGAATCACGGCCAGCGGCCATCATGTCTGGCGGGTACCTTTAGTCCTCGAGTACCAGTCAGCAGGGATGCGCCGCAGCGCTAGCCCGGGTTCTCCCGCGCATCTGCTCGGTCAGCCGAGCCGGACGTTGGCGGCACCATCGCCTGAATACCGTGGCCCGGCCAGGGAATCCACGGAGGCTGCCCCGGCATCATCCGCGCGCCCGGCAGGCAGCGGATGGATGCTGTGGTGTGCGTGGTTACGGTCGGGGGCGCTGCGCCTAGCGCTGCGGCGGGGCGCGCAGTCGGGATTCGGCCAGTGTTACCGCGCGCAGATGTCCCGCAGCCGGGACCAGCCGGCGTCCAGCGCCGTGGCCTCGGTGTCTACCTGGGTGGCGAGTCGGCTCGCCGCTGGGCCGCTGGTCTCGGTGAGGGTGCGGACCGCCAGCGACCGGATCCGCTCGGCGCTGGCCCGCACGGTGGCCACCTGAACGCGCGCCTGCTCGTCGTGGCCGCGGCCGTCCACCGCAGCGAGCATCAGCCGGCGATCGGCGTCGCGGCGCAGGCGGCGAAGCTCCCGGCACAGCGCGGGAAGCTCACCCACGGGCGCGCCCGCAGCCACCGCGGCAGCCACCGAGTGCTCGGCTGCGCTCGCCGACCTCTGGAGCGAGCGCCGTTCAGTCCGGATCGACCACCAGGAAGGATTAGCCCTCGGTCGGCCTGCCGCCGCCCGCAGCCACAGCTCGCGGGCCTGTACCGACGGGCGGCTGATCGCCGCGGGCTCGGCCAGCCGGGCAGCCGTGGCCATCCCCGCCGCAGTCACCGACCCCAGGCGGCGCCGCATTCGCCGCACCGACCGCAGCACCCACCAGGCCATCACGCCAGCGGCGGCGAGCGTCACGGCGGCGGCAATCCCGGCCAAGGCAACGACCTGTTCCATGCGCACAGGCTAGATCACCCCGGCCGTGGCCGGCCTCGGCTGGCTCGCATTCCCAGACA
This sequence comes from Actinomycetes bacterium, assembly GCA_025964635.1. GTDB lineage: Bacteria > Actinomycetota > Actinomycetes > Streptosporangiales > Streptosporangiaceae > RYN-230. Next base: position 11,960 of record JAOPYP010000334.1, read on the forward strand.
TCTGGAAAATGCAAAGGCACTTTCTCACCGCTGTGGGTGCTGGTGATCGCCCGCGCAGCTGCAGCTTCGCTCCTAGCCGGAGGGTGGCGCAGGTAGGTAATTCTGTTTGCCGTCGGGCCGCCCTGTCCGCGTCGCTTTGATAGGCGCGGTTGTGGGCCGCTGCCTTTTGTGTCCAGCGCTCGGTGCAGCCGCGGACATCCAGGCAATACCATCGGACGTCGGCGCGGTCGCGGCCGCCGTCGGCCATCATGTGGCGGGCCGGCGCGTGGATGCCGCAGAGCCAGCAGGACTTCACCGTGGTCGCGTCTGCCTCGTCGCGTTCGGCGGCGGGCGCGAAGTTCAGTTGCTCGCGGCGATAACCACGCGGCGAACGGCCGGCTGCTCGATCATCGGTGGTCACGGCGGGCGGGGCATGTGGGGCACTGGGCCCTCCTCAGGGACAGTCGGTGGCCCCGCGTACCGAGCGTCCATCCTGTCGCCTTTCACCGGGCTCGGTCAGCCTCGGGAGTCACCTGGCACTTAGGCGGACTCACGAAGATGGCCAGGGCCCCGGCGCGGGGGCGGCCGGGGCCCTGGCCCGGGGGAAGAGGCCCTTCCAACGGTAAGAGCGGCGGCCATCGCTGATGCGTTACAACCCCTCGTTGCTCCAGCCTGTTCAAGGACAACGGAGTCCAGGTGAGCTGCCCCGTGTCAGCCTCGCCTGGCAGTTCCTCGGCGGCAGTGCCAAGGCGCGTATATCGGGATGCTCTGGGCAGGCGCCCTGCGGACTGGATCTCCTCCCTCGCCCTGCGGTTCGGAGAAAAGACTGCCGACCGGGCCATCCGGCGGCTGAGGACGCGTCTCCGGGAACCCGAGGCAGGCGAGCCGCGTCGATTTCAGCGGGTGAAACACGCGGAGCGGACGCGCGCATCCGGGTCTGTGGATGCGCTGCTGTTAACCATCGACGGCATGTGCCTACATGTGTAGAGTGCGAGGCGTGAGGGTGACCGTGCCGCTGGAGCGCGTGCTGCGGGCGTTCCTGGATGACCCCGCCGCCCCTCGCTACGGCTACGACCTGATGAAGGTGGCCAGCCTGCAAAGCGGCACCCTGTATCCGCTGCTGGCCCGCCTGGAGCAGCAGAAGCTGGTCGCCTCCGCGTGGGAGACCCCGCAGCAGGAGGGGCAGCGGCCCCGGAAGTACTACCGGCTGACCGGCGAGGGCATCCGGGTCGCCCGGCTGGAGCTCGCGCGAGCCTCCCGCCAGCAGCGCGCGCCGGGACATCCGGGGCGCCTGGCACCAGGGAGCCTGGGGTGAGGGGTGAGCGCGCGCTGCTGCGGATCGGCGAGTACCTGGTGGGCCGCGCCTGCCGCCGCCTGCCGCGCGGGATCCGGGACGAGCGCTACCGGGAATGGGCGGCTGAGCTGCCCGCTATCTTGCATGATCGCGGGATCCGGCTCGGTCCGTACCGCGCTGTGCGCATGCTGGGCTATGCGGCGGGCACCCTGCGCGTATCTGCCCTGACGGCTGGCCGCGCCCGGCGCCGGGCGGCCGGGCCCTGGGCCCTTGTGCCCGGCCTGCTCTTTATTGCTGGCCTGGTGGTTATGGGCTGGGGCGTCCGGGACACGCTGCGGGCTCCAGGGGACGGGGTGAACTACGTGCTGGTGGCGTGGTCCCTCTCGTTCGTGGCCTGGCCCATTAGCCAGTATGTCCGGTCCACCGCGCGCGTGACCGGGCTGATCATCATCACCGGCAACCTGGCGGGCCTGGCCGTTTTCATCTGGGACACGGTGCGGGCTCCCGGGGATTGGGTGAACTACGTGCTGGTGGCGTGGTCCCTGGTCCTCCTCGGCGCGTCTTCGTGGCTCATCCGGCGATGGGTCCGTACGGGCGGCGGGCACAATGCGGGCGTGCCGGCACGGTGACTGCTTCCTAAATCAGCACTGGCTCGGGGTCATTGTCTGGATCCGGTAGCCGCGAGCTGGACAATCGGCAGCGCGAAATACGGGCCCCGCCGGCAATACGCCCTCAGGTGCGGTTAACGAGTGTCCGCCTGTTGCGGATTATCGGGCGGCTGTGGATAACCCCACCAGGAAGACGGGTGCTCACCACGTTCCCCGGCAGGTGCCCAGTTCGTAGCGTGGCCGGCAGATGCAGACGACAGCGTCCTCGCGCTACGGGGCCGGTCGTCTCAGCCGCAAGAACACCGCCACGACAGCATAGGCACGGGAGGTCCGATGATCGAGGCACGCGGCCTCGTCAAGCACTACCGATCCACGCTTGCGGTGGACAACCTGAGCTTCGATGTCCGCCCCGGCACGGTGACCGGATTTCTTGGCCCGAACGGCGCCGGCAAGTCCACTTCGATGCGCATGATCATGGGCCTGGACCGGCCGGACGCGGGACAGGTCAGGATCGACGGGAAGAGTTACGGCCACCTGCGCTGGCCGCTCCGCGAGGTGGGCGCGCTGCTCGAGGCCAAGGCGTTCCACCCGGGCCGCACCGCCCGCGCCCACCTGGCCGCGCTCGCCGCCAGCAACGCGATCGGCCGGCGGCGGGTCGAAGAGGTGCTCGCCATCACCGGCATCGAGAAGGCCGCGGACCGCCGGGCCGGGAAGTTCTCGCTCGGCATGTCCCAGCGGCTGGGTATCGCCGCCGCCCTGCTCGGTGACCCGCGGGTGCTGCTGCTCGACGAGCCGGTCAACGGCCTGGACCCCGAAGGCATCCGCTGGATCCGCAACCTGCTGAAGAACCTCGCCGCCCAGGGCCGGACCGTGCTGGTCTCCAGCCACCTGATCAGCGAGATCGCGCACACCGCGGACGCACTCATCGTGATCGGCCAGGGCCGGCTGCTGGCGCAGACCACGGTCGCCCAGCTGTCCGCCCGGGCCAGCTCACTGGAAGAAGCGTTCTTCCAGCTGACCGAGGGCGTCACCGACTATTCAGGGAGCCTGTGATGAACACCGCGACGCTCCGCCACCGCGGCGCCAGTCCCGTCCGCGGCAGCTACGGTTTCCGCACCGTGGCCCGGATGGAGTGGCGGAAACTCCGCACGGTCCGTTCCACCTGGTACATCGTGGCCGTCTTCGCGGCCGGCATGATCGGCCTGGCCATGCTGGTGCTGAAAAACGAGAACTACGCGCAGCTGTCCGCCGCCGGCCGCGCGTCCTTCGACCCTGCCTACGACGCCTTCCTCGGGCTCGTGCTCGGCCAGTTGCTGCTCGGCGTCCTCGGCGTGCTCGCGATCACGACCGAGTTCTCCTCCGGGATGATCCGCGCCACGTTCGCCGCGGCGCCCAGGCGTCCGCTCGTGCTCGCCGCGAAGGCAGCGGTGCTCGGGGCCGTCACACTGGCGGCGGGGGAGATCTCCGCCTTCGCGGCGTTCTTGGCCGGCCAGGCAATGCTGAAGGCCCCGGCCCCGCACGCCACGCTCGGTCAGCCCGGCGTGCTCCGCGCGGTGTTGATGGCCGGCGCCTACCCAGCGCTGATCGCGCTCATCAGTCTGGGCATCGGCGCGATCATCCGGCACACCGCGGGCGCCATCTGCGCCCTGGTCGGCGTGCTGTTCGTGCTGCCGCTGCTGTTCGTCCCGCTAAGCCCCTCGATCCAGGACACGGCGCAGAAGTTCCTGCCCCACGTGATGGCGGCGCTCTCGCTGACCGCGGTCAAGCCGGTCGCGCACATGCTGTCGCCCGGGCTGACCTTCGGCTTGCTGTGCGCGTATGCCATGGTGGCGCTCGCGGCCGGGGCCTGGGCGCTCGCCCGCCGTGATGCCTGAACCGCCGCGCCAGAACCATGATGTCAGAACCGCCGCGCCGGAACGCGTCCGGCTTGCCTGGTCTCCGGCTTGCCCCAGGTCTCCGGCTTAGGCTAGGCCCATGACCGAGTCGTTCCCCTCCGCGGTCCGGGGTCGGTGGCGGCCGGGCGCCAGGTTCCTTTTCCGCTTGGGGCGTCGCACGCTCGTGGAGTCGCTGTACCTGCTCACCGCGCCGGTGACCGCCGCGGCTGGCCTGCTGCTGGTGCTCGGTGGCCTGTGCGCCGGAACGGTCGGCTTGCTGGTACCGGGCCGGTCGCCGGTCCCGCCCGGCGTTCTGGCACCGGCGCGGTGGTGCGCCGACTTGGAACGGTGGCGGATCGCCAAGGTGCGCTCCCCGGCCGCCGCGGCGGAGGGTGCGGGCCATCGGCCGAGACCGAAGGAGACAGCCGCTGCGTCCGACCCGGGGCTGTGGCTCGACGTGGCGCACGCGGTGGTGGTGCTCCCTGTCGCTCTGGTCACCTCAGTGGTGACGGCGCTGTGGTGGTTCGTCGGCCTCGGTGCCGCCACGGCCGCCCTGCGCTACGAGTACACATCCTCCGAGTCGCTGCGGCACATGCGGCCCATGACCCTGAATGTGGGCAGCGCCCAGTCCCACATCGCCTTGAGCCTGGGGCTGACGTCGCCGGCCGGGCGGGTCGCCTTCGGGACCGCGGTCGGCCTGCTGCTGCTGTTCGCCCTGCCGCTGGTGACCCGGGCGTGCGTCGCCGCCCAGACCGGGCTGGGGCAGGCGCTGCTGTCTGACGCGTCCGCGTTGCACCGCAGGATCAGCGGACTGGAGCAGGAGCGGGACACCGCCCGCGCGCAGACCGTCGCCGCGGTGACGGCCGAGGCGACCGCGCTGCGCCGGCTCGAACGCGACATCCACGACGGGCCGCAGCAGCGGCTGGTCCGCCTGGCGATGGAACTGGGCCGCGCCCAGCACCACTTCGACAGCAGGCCGGAGGCCGTCCGGGAGGCGCTCGCCGACGCGATCGTCCAGACCCAGGAGGCGCTGGACGAGCTACGGGCCCTGTCACGTGGCATCGCCCCGCCGATCCTCGTCGACCGCGGCCTGCGCGAGGCGCTCACCGCCCTGGCCGCGCGCTCGACCATACCCGTGGAGCTCGATGCCGGTCCCCTGAACCGCCGGCTGGACGCTGCCGTCGAGACGGCCGCGTATTTCGTGATCGCCGAGGCCCTGACCAACGTGGCCAAGCACAGCCACGCCCACCGGTGCGCGATCGGACTGCGCCACAGTGAGGGAACCTTGCGGGCCTGGGTAACGGACGACGGAGCGGGCGGCGCGGCGCTGGACAAGGGACACGGACTGCGGGGGCTGGACGACCGGCTGCACGCGGCCGGCGGCCGGCTGCGGGTCACCAGTCCCTACGGCGGCCCGACGACGGTCACCGCGGAACTGCCGTGCTGCTGACCCCGCACGAAGCAGCGCCCGG
>JAOPYP010000337.1 GCA_025964635.1 Actinomycetes bacterium
GTAACGCCCAGCCCAGGACGTGGAGTACCCTCAACTCCGCAACCGGGGGCGAGGCCTGGAAGGGGCTGGTGCGATGCCGGCCATCGTGGTCGTGGGTGCGCAGTGGGGCGACGAAGGCAAGGGTAAGGCGACCGACCTCCTCGGCGACCGGGTGGACTACGTCGTCAGGTACCAGGGCGGCAACAACGCCGGCCACACCGTCGTCATCGGGGATGAGAGCTACGCGCTGCACCTGCTTCCCTCGGGCGTGCTGTCCCCCCGGGTGGTGCCCGTCATCGGGAACGGCGTCGTGGTCGACCCCGAGGTACTGCTCCGGGAGATCGACGACCTCAGCAAGCGCGGGGTGTCCTGCGAGGACCTGCTGATCTCCGCGAACGCCCACCTGATCATGCCCTACCACCGGGCCCTGGATAAGGTCACCGAGCGCTACCTGGGCAATGCGCGGATCGGCACCACCGGCCGGGGTATCGGGCCGGCCTACGCGGACAAGGTGGCCAGGACCGGGATCCGGATCCAGGACCTGCTCGACCCGGGGATCCTGAATCAGAAGCTGGAACTGGTCCTGCGCGAGCGCAACCAGGTGCTCACCAAGGTCTACAACCGCCGCGGCATCGACGCGGCCGCCGTCGCCGAGGAGTACCTGGGTTACGGCGAGCAGATGCGCTCCTACGTGGCGGACACCGGGCTGGTGCTGAACCAGGCGCTGGACGAGGGCAAGTCGATCCTGCTGGAGGGCGCGCAGGCGACCATGCTCGACGTGGATCACGGCACCTATCCGTTCGTCACATCGTCCTCCCCGACCGCGGGCGGCGCCTGCGTAGGCTCGGGCATCGGCCCGACCCGGATCACCAAGATGATCGGGATCCTCAAGGCCTATACCACCCGGGTGGGCGCGGGCCCGTTCCCCACGGAGCTGACCGGCGAGCGGGGCGAATGGCTGCGCAAGGCCGGGGGCGAGTACGGGGTGACCACCGGCCGCCCGCGGCGCACCGGCTGGTTCGACGCGGTGGTGGCCCGCTACTCCACCCGGGTAAACGGGATCACCGACTACTTCATCACCAAGCTCGATGTGCTGTCGGGCCTGGACCAGGTCCCGGTCTGCGTGGCCTACGACGTGGGCGGCCGCCGGCATGACGAGATCCCGATGACCCAGACCGACTTCCACCACGCCACGCCCATCTACGAGTACCTGGACGGCTGGTGGGAGGACATCTCGCAGGCCCGGGAGTTCGCCGACCTGCCCCGCAACGCGCAGGCCTACGTCAAGGCGCTGGAGGACATGATCGGTGCGCCGATCGCGGCCATCGGCACGGGCCCCCGCCGTGACCAGACCCTGCAACTGCGCCCGCTCGCCTGAATCCCGCGCCGCGGTGGCTCAGGTATCCGCCCGGCGGCCGGGCCAGGTTGATCGAGCGGCGGTTGGCGGGCTGGATATTCGCCTCCACCCGGTGCAGACCCAGGTCGCTGCGCGAGTGTCCGGGGGTCGAGCCAGGGCTGGTGCAGCGCCCGGCTCGCCTGCGCTGCCGTCACGAATTCCCCGGCGCCAGAGCTTCGGGGTACGGCCACTTCCACATCCGTGCTCGCAGTCTCCTCCAGTGGTCCGCCGGTTCCGCCGCAGGCCCGGGTGCGGCCCCGGGTAGGCTCGCGCCCGTGCGAGTCCTTCTCCTCGGCTCGGGCGGCCGCGAGCACGCGCTGGCCCGGGCGCTGTCCGCTGACCCGGACGTCACCGACCTGCATGCGGCGCCGGGCAACCCGGGCATCGCCGAGCTGGCTCACCAGCACCCGGTGGACCTCACGGACACCGGGCAGGTGGCCGGCCTGGCCCGGGCGACCCGCGCCGACCTGGTCGTGGTCGGCCCGGAGGCCCCGCTGGTCGCCGGGGTGGCCGACGCGCTGCGCGCGTCCGGCATCCCGTGCTTCGGGCCCAGCCGCCGGGCCGCGGCCATTGAGGGCTCCAAGTCGTTCGCCAAGCAGATCATGCTGGCGGCCGGGATCCCCACCGCCGAGGCCTACACCTGCCAGACCAGCGACCAGGCCGACGCGGCGCTGGCTGAGCTCGGCCCGCCGTATGTGGTCAAGGCGGACGGCCTGGCCGCGGGCAAGGGCGTCCTGGTCACCAGTGACCTGACCGCCGCCCGGGCGCACGCGGGGGCCTGCGGAACGGTGGTCATCGAGGAGTTCCTGGACGGCCCGGAGGTGTCCCTGTTCGCGCTGGCCGACGGGTTCACCGCGGTGCCGTTGCTGGCCGCACAGGACTTCAAGCGGGCCCGGGATGGGGACCAGGGGCCGAACACCGGCGGCATGGGCGCGTACACCCCGCTGCCCTGGGCGCCTCCCGGCCTGACCGCGGACGTGATGGCCACGGTCGTCCAGCCGGCCGTCGATGAACTGCGCCACCGTGGCACCCCGTACCGCGGCCTGCTGTACGCGGGGCTGAGCCTGACCGCGGCGGGCGTGCGGGTGGTGGAATTCAACGCCCGGTTCGGTGACCCGGAAACCCAGGTAGTGCTGGACCGGCTGGCCACCCCGCTCGCGGGGCTGCTGGCCGCGTCCGCGGGCGGCTCGCTGGCCGGTGCGCCGGCGCTGCGCTGGGCCGACGGGGCCGCGGTGACCGTGGTGATCGCGGCCGAGGGCTACCCGGATCAGCCGGCCCGGGGCGACACGATCGGGGGCCTGGCCGAGGCCGGGCAGACTCCCGGGGCCTACGTGCTGCACGCGGGCACCGCACTCGACGGGGCGGGACAGCTGGTGACGTCCGGCGGCCGGGTGCTCGACGTGGTCGGCACCGGCCCGGACCTGGCCGCCGCACGCGCAGCGGCCTACGAGGCCGCCGGTCACATCCGGCTGCGCGGCGGCTGGTACCGGCACGACATCGCCGGGCAGGCGGCGCGGGCTGATCAGGAGGCACGCGCGGCGCAGGCCGGCCGGGCGGCGGCCGGGGGAGCTGCGGCCGGGGGAGCTGCGCGGGGCGCCCTGTGACGCGTGCCCTGGCGTGACGGCCAGCCGCCCGGCGCCACCGGGCCCGGATCCGGATCCGGCTACCGCCCACGTGGGATCAGGTTCCCCCGGCGTGGTCCCGGGGGGTGAGCGGGTCCGGGCCGCGGGCGGTGCGCCGCTTCGGGTCAGCACGCTGGAACTCTTCTTTGACCTGGTCTTCGCGTTCACCCTCACCCAGCTCACGGCCCGGCTGGCCGACAGCGGATTCACGTTCGTGTCCATCGCCCAGGTGCTGCTGGTGTTCGGGGTCCTGTGGTGGATGTACGGGGGCTACGCCTGGCTGACCAATGCGCGCGCGCCGGACAGCACCGTCAGCAGGCTGCTGCTGCTCCTGGGCATGGCCGGCTTCCTGGTGGTCGGCCTGGCCATCCCGCGCGGGTTCGACGCGCCGCAGTCCGGGGGCAGCGGGGTGGCGCTCGGCCTCGGCTATCTGGTCGTGGTGGCCGTCCACGCGATGCTCTATTACCGGGTGAACCGGAACATCCTGCGGATCGCCCCGTTCAATGTCGGCTCGGCCGTCCTGGTCATCGTGGCGGGCGCCGTCAGCGGCGCGGCGAAGTACCCGCTGTGGGCCGCGGCGCTGGCGATCCAGATCCTGGCCCCGCTGATCCGGCCGGTGGCCGGCCGGTTCGAGATCTCTCCCGCGCACTTCGTGGAACGGCATGGCGCGCTGATCATCGTGGCGCTGGGCGAGTCCGTCGCCGCGGTGGGCATCGGGGCGGCCTCGCTCGTCCTGTCCGCTCAGCTGGTCGTGGCGGTGGTGCTGGGCCTGGCGTTGTCGGCCTGCCTGTGGTGGGCGTACTTCGGCAGCGGCGATGACGAGCGTGCGGAGCGTGCCATGACCAGCGCGTCCCCCGAGCGGCGGCCCAGGCTGGCGCTGGCCGGGTACTTCTTCGCCCACGCGCCGATGCTGCTGGGGGTGGTGGCCCTGTCCGCCGGAGTCAAGCTGACGATCGGGCACGCCGCCCAGCCACATCCGGCCCGCCAGGCGCTCGCCCTGGGCGCGGGCGTGGCGCTGTTCCTGGCCGGCGACGCGGCGTTCCGCGAGGTGATGGGCATCGGGCGGGCGTGGGCCCGGTACGCCGCCGCGGTCTTCGCGGTCGCCACCGCCGCCCTTGGCGCGACCGTGGCCACCGAGGCCCAGCTCGCGGTGCTCATCGCGGCCGTGGCGGGCATGCTGCTCGCGGAACGCCAGCTGGCCGCCCGCTTGCCCGCCGCCGGGCCACCGGTCTCCGGCTGACCCGCCTCCGGCCTGCCCGCTTACCGCCCAGTCACCCGCTACCGGCCCATCCACCAGCGGCGGTAGGCGAGGATAGAGCACGTGATCGAGCGGTACACGAGACCCGCGATGGGCCGGGTCTGGAGCGAGGAACACAAGTACGAGCTGTGGTGCCGGGTGGAAATCCTGGTCCTCGAGGCGCAGGCGAAGGCCGGGACGGTACCAGCCGAGTCGGTGGATGCGGTGCGGGCCGCGACCCCGCCCACGCCGGCGGCCGTCACCGCGGTGGAGGCGGTCACCGATCACGACGTGATCGCGTTCCTGACCGCCTGGGCGGACAACACCACGCCGCGCGAGGCCGCCGCCTACGTCCATTACGGGATGACCTCGTCAGATCTGCTGGACACGGCGCTGGCGCTGCAGCTGGCCGAGGCGACCGACCTGCTGGTGGCGGAGGCAACCCGGCTGGTCGCCGCGCTGCGCGCGCACGGCCTGGCGCACCGCGGCACGCTCCGGGTGGGGCGGACCCACGGGATCCACGCCGAGCCGGACGTCTGGGGACACCGGGTCGCCGACTTCGCGTTCGCCATGGCCCGCAGCCGGGACCGGCTGGTCCGGGCCCGGGACGCGGTCGCGGTCGGCAAACTGTCCGGCCCGGTCGGCACCTACTCCAACATCGATCCGTCCATCGAGGCGGCCGTCATGCCGGAACTGGGACTCCGCCCGGCCGACGTGGCCACCCAGGTGGTGTTCCGGGACGGCATCTCGGAATGGATCAGCGCCCTGGCGGTGACCGCCACCGTCTGCGAGGCGATCGCGCTGGAGGTCCGGCACGGGCAGCGGACCGAGGTCCGGGAGCTGGCCGAGCCATTCCGGGCCGGCCAGAAGGGTTCCTCCGCGATGCCGCACAAGAAGAACCCGATCCGCTCGGAGCGGATCTGCGGCATCGCCCGCATCGTCCGCGGCTACGTCACCCCGGTCCTGGAGGGCATACCGCTCTGGCACGAGCGTGACATCTCGCACTCCAGCGTGGAGCGGATCGTGCTGCCGGACGCCGCCATCGCCACCGACTACCTGCTGAACCTGACCACCGGGCTGGTGGAGGGCCTGGTGGTCGACGAGGCCCGGATGATGGCGAACCTGGAGTCCACCGGAGGCCTCATTTACACCTCGAGTGTCCTGCTTGCCCTGGTCGACTCGGGAATGTCCCGGGAAGATGCGTACGAGCTGGTCCAGGCGGCGGCCATGATCACGTGGCAGGCGGGGATACCGCTGAGGGAGACGCTCCGCGCCGAGGCCACCGCGCGCGGCCGGACCCTCGACGAGGCCGCCCTGGACGAGGTGTGCCGCCCGGAACGGTACGTGGCCCGGCTCGGGCCGGTCTTCGAACGGCTGGAGCGGCTTTCATGAGCCAGCCGCAGGAGCGACACGACGTGAGCGGGACGCCGCTCACCCTGCTGTTCTCCGGCAAAGTCCGCGACGTCTACAGCTGGGGCGACGACCGGCTGCTGCTCGTCGCCTCGGACCGGGTGTCGGCCTACGACCACGTGCTGGCCACCCCGATCCCGGACAAGGGGAAGATTCTCACCCAGCTGTCACTGTGGTGGTTCGGGCAGCTCGCCGGCCTGATCCCGAACCATCTCGTCGAGGCGGAGATCCCGGCCGAGTTCGCCGGCCGGGCCATGGCCTGCCGCAGGCTGTCGATGGTGCCCGTGGAGTGCGTGGCCCGCGGCTACCTGGCCGGGTCCGGCCTGCGCGAGTACCGGGAGCACGGATCCGTCTGCGGGGTGCCGTTGCCTCCCGGGCTCACCGAAGGGTCGCAGCTGCCCGAGCCGATTTTCACCCCGGCGACCAAGGCCCCGCGCGGGCAGCACGACGAGAACATCCCGCTGTCCGCGGTGGCCGCATCGGTGGGCGCCGGTGTCGCCGCCGAACTGGAGCGCATCACGCTGGAGGTGTACCGCCGGGGCGCGGCCATCGCCGCCCGGCACGGCATTCTGGTCGCCGACACCAAGATTGAGCTTGGCTTCGATCCGGGCGGCCGGCTGCTGCTGGCCGACGAGGTTCTTACCCCCGACTCGTCGCGGCTGTGGCCTGCGAGCCAGTGGCAACCCGGCCGGCCACAAGTCTCATTTGACAAGCAGATTGTCCGGGACTGGCTAGACTCGCCCGAGGCCGGCTGGGACAAACGGGACACAGAGCCGCCCCCAGCACTGCCCGGCCACGTGGTCGAGCAGACCCGCGCAAGCTACATCGAGGCATATGAGCGCATCACTGGACGACAGTGGGTATGACTGCCGTGACAGCCTGGCCAACCACCCTGCGCCGCTGACGGGGCGCGGTCCGGGAGGCCGGAATCTGGCTGTCGGAGAAGGGGGGACCAGGCCGGTGGAATACTGGCCTGGTACAGGTACAGGCTTCCCGCCGGCGCCGCATCCCGCTGGGCACGCCGGACGGTAGCACCCCGCCGCGACTGCGGCAGGCCGTTGACCTCGCGTTTCCGAAGGACAGGAGCTTCAGCCCCATGACCATTGGCCCCGAGACCTGCTACCGCGTACAAGGCGGGATCCCGCTCACGGGCACGGTCTTCGTTCAGGGCGCCAAGAACGCGGCGCTCAAGATGATCGCCGCGTCGCTGCTCACCGGAGAAGGCCGGACCGTACTGCGAAACGTGCCGGCGATCGAGGACGTCCGCCGGGCGGTAGAACTGGCGCAGGCCGTGGGCGCGGTGGTCAAGTTCCACGAGGCCGAGCGGACCCTCGTGGTAGACGCCTCCAACCTGACCAGCTTCGTCCTGCCGGCCGACATCGCCCGCCGTTTCCGCAGTTCGGTGCTGTTCGTGCCGGCCCTGCTGCACCGGTTCGGTGAGGCCGTCATCGAGGGCATCGGCGGCTGCAACCTGGGCAGCCGGAATCTGGACTTCCACTACCGCGGCTTCGCCCGGCTCGGCGCCATCGTGGACGAGCGCGAAAACGAGATCCACATCAAGGCGGGCCACCTCCGCGGCGCGCACCTGTACCTGGACACCCCGTCCCACACCGGCACCGAGAACCTGATCATGGCGGCGAGCCTGGCCCCCGGCACCACGATCATCGACAACTGCGCCCTCGAGCCGGAAGTACTGGATGTCATCGCGTTCCTGAGCAAGATGGGCGCGGACATCAGCGGCGGTGGCACCGGCTTCGTCACCGTGCGCGGGGTCAGCCAGCTGACCGCGACCGAGCACACGGTGATGCCGGACCGGATCGACGCGGGCGTCCTGGCCATGGCGGCGGCCATCACCGGTGGCGAGCTGAACCTGGTCGGCGCCTCCCTCGAGCACTTCGGGGTGGTCCGCTGGAAGCTCGAGCAGATGGGCGTGGAGTTCACCCCGAAAGGCGCGGTCCTGCAGGTCCGGCGGGACCGCACGCTGCGCCCGATAAACGTGATCACCAGCCCGTACCCGGGCTTCGCGACCGACCTCCAGTCGCCGATCATGGCGCTGAGCTGCCTGGCCGACGGTAACAGCTACATCCGGGAAACCATCTTCGACGGCCGGTACGGCCTGGTCGGAGAGCTGAACAAGATGGGCGCCAAGGTCGAGGTGGACAGCGGCAACGTGGTCATCGTGCATGGCCCGTCCACGCTCAAGGGCACCAAGGTGGTTGCGCACGACCTGCGCACCGGGATCGCGCTCATCCTGGCCGGCCTGGCCGCCGAGGGTGAGACCGTGGTCGCGCCGGGATATCTCATCGACCGCGGCCACGCCGCGGTCGCGGAGCGGCTCACTACCCTGGGCGCCGACATCACCGCCGAGGAAAGCGGCTGACCTGACCGGAGCTGGCCTGGCCAGCGGGCTGACCTGACCGGAAGCCTGCGGGCCAGCGAACAGCCCTGCCCGGACTCTGGCCTGGCCCGTGACTGACCTGACCGACCTGGCGGGCGGCTGACCAGCGGATCCGCAGCGGCCCCGGCTCCGGCCCTGGCCCCGGGAAAATGTGACGTTGCACGAAACAGTCCGCTGATTCTCTTCCCCGGACGGCGCGGACAGGTTACGAAATATACGATCGTGCAATCGTTGCAGCGTAAGGGTCTGACAGTGACTTCACAGCACAGGAAGTACCCCGCGGCCGGTGGCTCATTAGGAGTTACCGGGTCATTTGAGGCGTACCCGCCATGGCGGGCGCGCGTCGTCTGTGGCGCCACCGGCCAGCCGCACGCGCCGGGAGGTGGCCGGCCATGACCGCCCAGCGCCAGACCGCGGCTGAGCTGACCATCGGCATCGTCGGGCCGCACGACCTGGTGGAACGGATCATGCTGTCCGGAAGCCCGCAGTTGAGCGGGCTGCCCGGCGGGGCGGCCCACCCCGCGGCCAATCCCCCGGGGGCGTCCGCCAACGGGACCTCGGCCTCCCCGGCCCGCAGGCTGGTGGCCGCCGCGTACCGCAGCGAGCAGGAAGCCGCCGACAAGGTGCTGCGGCTCGGGCCGGGCATCGA
>JAOPYP010000474.1 GCA_025964635.1 Actinomycetes bacterium
GCCTGGGAGATTGAGCGGGTTCCCCCGGGCGCGGCCTGGGTCGCGGTCACCCGGCGCGGCTCGTGGGTGCACGTCATCGCGGCCCACGACCTGGATACGCTGCGCGACAAGATCGAGGCCGCGCGACGCGAGGAGACCGCGCCCGATCCGGGAGCCCCGGCCCCCGGTTAGGTGATCAGCTCCACGTCGTGGAAGCGCATGACCCCGAACCAGTCGCTGTTCTCCGCGCGCATCAGCTGCTCGGCGTCCGCCGCGATCTCGTGGATCACCGTGATCGACTCCGCCCGGCTCATGTCGGCGTCCAGTTGCCGCAGCAGCCCGGCCATCCGCTCATAGCGCTGGCAGTGACGGCGGAACTCGGACTGGGTCCTGATCCCGTGCACCGCGGCGCCGATGGCCGGCACGCAGATGGACAGGACGATCAGCAGCAGGCCGACGTTGGACGGGTCGCCGTGGTGCTCGCCCCACCCCAGCAGGTGCAGGAACGCGGCTATCGCGGTGATCAGGAACAGCACGCCGGTGGCCGCGAACAGCCGGGAGTCCCAGGCTCCCTGCCGCCGGGCGGTGTTCTCGTGGTAGCGGATCTGCGCCCCGATCCAGCGCTGGCTGAGGTAGTCACGCAGTGGCGCGGCATCGGCGGGACCGAGGCGTACGTCCGGCCGGCGGGCCATGATCTCCTCCAGTGCCCGCTGGATCCACACCTCCGTGGGGTCGGACAGGTATGCGGATCGCTCGGGGTCGCCTCCCCGCCCCGTCCGGTCCCCCGCCCCGGCCAGGGCCAGGAAGTAGATCGACCGCAGCCGTTCGGCCAGGAAACGGTAGGAGATCCACCGGTCCAGGACCCGCAGCCGACGGCTGACCAGCGGGGCGGCGACCAGCAAGAGCAGCAGGACCACCTCGGCGGCGGCGATCCAGTTCAGCTCGGGCCAGACGGTGACCTGCACCGCGACGACGACGACCGCGGCCGCGGCGGCGAGGAACATGGTCCAGTTCGTCAGCCGGAACACCCGTTCCAGGCGGGTGGCCAGGACGTCGGCCCGGACGAAGTACGGGATGACCCAGCTGGCCACGCTCCCGCAGGCCGGGGCGAGCGGATGGTCCGCCGCGGGCTCCAGCCGGCCCCGTTCCGTGTAAGCCCGGGCCGTGAACTCCGGGATCGCAGCCGCGTTGTACTGGCGGAAATCCCGCGCGGCCTCTTCCACGCGCGCGGCCCGCTCATGGTCGTACCAGTAGACCGGGCTGCCCGATCCGGACGTGGGCACCCATGCCACCGGAACGCCCTGCTCGCGGGCGTACGCCACGACCGTCGCGGTGCCGCCGCGGCCGCGGGGCGGCTCCCCGTCCCACAGCGCGATAAGCACGTCGGCGCGGTCCACCACGTGGCGGCCGGCCCGCTCGTACGCCTCGTCGCGGCTGCCGCCCGGCCGGGCCTGCCAGACCGTGGCCGCCTGCCCGAGCAGGTGGTTGAACTCGGCTTTCGACGCGTCCCCGGTGAAGTCATCCACGTACTCCCCGGGCGGAAACGGCAGCACGGCCTCCAGCGTGGCGCCCGGCCCGGCCAGCACCTCCGCCGCCACCAGGCGGTCGGCCCCTTCGGCCAGCGCGGAGATGACGAGCAGGGCGGGCTCGGCGCCGGCGCCCAGGAACCGTTCGATGACCCCCTGGATCGCGTCCCGGACGGCCGGGACCAGCGCGGCCGGGTCGGTGAGCTGGCGGTGCCCGGTCACCCCGATACGCAGCGTGAACGGCAGCTGTCCCTCCCCCTCAGGGGGCCATGCCGTCTCGCCCGGCCCGGCGTGCGCCGAGCGGCCGTCCGCCGGGAGCTGGCGGGTCATCGGGCACATCCCAGCCGGGGGGGCGGGGTAGCCGAGATGTAGCGGCGCCAGTCCCCCGGCGTCAGGCTGTGCCCCGAGGTGGTGCAGGCGACCCTGATCCACTGGGCGGGCACCAGGCTGAGCTGGGTAAGCACGCCGACGCTGGAGCGCCTGTTGCCCTCGGTCACCGTGATCAGGCTGCGGCCGCCGGCGGTGAACGCCATCGTGGTCTGCTGGTACGGCGAGACCTTGACGATGGGGAAGACCCCCAGCAGGTACCCGGATCCCAGGTCGGCGAGGATGCCGCGACCGTCGGCCCGCTCCCCGGCCACCAGGACCTGGCCCGCGGGGCCAGGGCTGACCGCGATGTTGCCGTAATTCCACGGCGTCCCGGCCTGGACCGAGCTGATCACGCGCGTGCCGTCGGCGTTGCGCAGGTCGATGTTGCCGTTTTCCCGCTGGAGGACCAGGCGCGACCCGGAGTAGGCCAGCTCGAAAGCCTTGACCCCGGGGACCCGCCAGATCCGCCTGGTCGTGAGGTTGGTGACGTAGACCTCCTGGTTGGACTGGTCGATAACCGCCGCCCGGGCCCCGGACGGGCTGACCGCCGCCTGGCGCTGGTACAGCGCGGCGTTCGGCCGGATACCGGGCGGCCCGGGGACCACGGCCCCGCCGGACGGGCTGGCCCCGCCGGACGGGCTGGCCCCGCCGGAGGGGCTGGCCCCGCGGGGTGGGGCGGCCCCGCCGGACGGCACCGGGCCGATCCGGACCGTCCCGGTCGCGTCGACCGCGAACAGGTGGCGCCCGTCCGCGGAGAGCGCCAGAGCCTGCGGCGGATCGGAGTCCTTGCTGACCATGACCGCACGTCCCTTCCCCCCGGCGGCGACGACCGACAGCCCGGTGCCGAAGACGTAGAGCCGGTTCCCGGTCCGGCTCCACAGCGGCAGCCCGAGCTCCTCGGTCCCGCCCGTCGCGATCCTGGCGATCGTCCCGAACGCCGGGCCGAGGCCCGCCCGCAGCAGCAGGTTCCCGTTGCTGTCGGTCAGTGCGGCGGCCTGGCCCCCGGGCTGGATGGCCAGCCGGGGACCGGGGCAGACCCGGCCGCACTTCCAGGACATGGGAATCCGGGCCGCCTGGCCGATGCGGGAGTACTGCCGGAGGTCCCACAGCGTGAGCTGGTTACCCGAGGCCGAGATCAGCCGGGTGCTGCTGTCCCCGACGAAGGCCAGGGAGGTGCTGAAGATCGGCTCGGCGCCCGGGTAGGACCGCGGCGGCGTGGCCGGCTGGCTGGGTTCGGAGACGTGGGACACGTGGATGCCGCTGGCGTCCTCGGACGCGATCCACCGGCCGTCCTGGCTGATGGCCAGGGCCAGGGCCAGGCGGCCGCCGGGCCGGGCGTGCGCCGCCGGACCGGACCGCCGGGTGCTCAGCACGCGCAGGCTCGCGCCGGCCGCCACATAGCTGTGCGTGAACAGCGTGCCGGCTGGCGACAGCGCGTAGGTGTAGGCCGGATACCGGGACAGCCCGAACGTGTTCCGGGCCGCGCCGGCCGCGGTCAGGCTAGGCAGGACGAGCCGCCGCCACGACCCGTAGCGGCCGTCGAGCGCGACCAGTTCGGTGTCGCTGGGCACGGCGAGGTTCGTGACCTGCGGCGGGCGGCCCCGGTGCCAGGTGCCGAACCCGTCCAGCTCGGCCTGGCGCCAGGACCGGGCCGTCGTGCTCAGGACGTCCAGCTCGGGGAAGGCGGCGAACGCGGCGACGTTGCCGGACGGGGATACCCCGGCCGCGGTGAACCGGGTCCCCGGCGGTGCGGCGCGGGACGCGACCGCGCGGCCGTGCACCCACGTCCTGGCGGCCGGCCCGGTCGTCGCGGCCACGGTACTGCCGTCCGTGCTGACCGCCACGCCGGTCACCGGCCCGGTCATCCGGCCGTAGGAGACCGGCGTAAAGGTGGACAGGTTCCAGCCGCGCACCCATCCGTTCCTGGTCCCGGCCACCACCACCCGGCCGCCCGGCGCCACGGCGAGCGCCGAGACCGGCCCGGGGGCCTGGAGGAAGCGCCGCACCTGTGGGTCGGCCTGCACGGTGGCGAACAGGGCCGCGCGAGTCTGCGAGTTACCGGGGTCCAGCCGGTAGGCCTGGACCGCGAACAGCTGCGCGAGGTCAGGATGCGACCTCGTCAGTGAGACAGCGGTCGAAGCCAGCAGGCCCGCGGTGGCCACGATGTTCTCCTGGTCGGCCCGGTCCCGCTGGCCCTTGGCGATGAACGCCGCGGTCACGGCGAAGGCCAGCAGGACCACCAGGGCCGCCGCGACCGCGATGGCCGCCTGCAGGGTCCGGCGGCGGTGCTGGATGTGCTCCCCGATGAGGGTGTCCTTGGGCACATGCCGGATCGCCGCGGCCAGGTCGGCCACGGCGTCCTGCAGGCGCGGGTCGCCGGACCGGAGGCTGCCTCCCTGGTCCCGGGCCCAGCGCAGGTCCACCCAGCGCGGCTCCTCGGTGAACGCGTGCCCGAGCGCCTCCTTGGACAGCGCGGTGGTGGCACCCCAGTCCACATCGCCCGCGCTCTCGTCCCAGGCCACCTCGCCCTGGGTGACCGCGACGAGCAGGTGGTTCATCGGCCGGTGCGTCCGCCACCAGGAAATCTCCCGGGACACCCAGCTCGACTGCGCCGACTCCGGGGAGGCCATGAGGATCAGCCAGCCGGAGTCGGACAGGGCCTCCTCGATCGTGGTCCACAGGTGCGGTGAGGCGGCCAGGCTGGTCTGATCCCGGAACACGTGCAGGGCCCGCATCCGGTACCAGGGCTTGGCGAAGCGCTCCAGCTCGCTCTGGAGCCGTGCGGTGATCGCGGCGTCGAGCCGGTGGCTGTAGGAAATGAAGGCGTCGTAGCCCCGCTCCTCGCCTGCCGCCACGTTCCCCCCGGTACCGTGCGCCCGCTTTTCCCGTTATGCCCTTTTTGTTACCAAGAGCGACATAGGGATGGCAACAGGCTACAGGGCATCCCGTTCACGGTGAAGGCGCCGGCGCGGCGCCGCCGCTGGCCCGGGTGCCCGGAAAGCCC
>JAOPYP010000366.1 GCA_025964635.1 Actinomycetes bacterium
CGTGAGCAGCCCGCGGTCACGTTCACAGAAGTCGGGGCCCGGCCCGCCGCTGCCCGCCGTGATTCCCCGGCACAGGCATGAGCAGGCCGCCCATAACCTGCCGATACGCAGGCCATCTCCCAGCCGATTGCCGGCTGTGCCGAGAATCGGGAGCAGACAAACCGCCGCCCGCTGAAGATGCCGCCGTGGTCGCGCTCCCGGTGGGGGCCACCGGCCCGGCCCAGCGATGAGAGCAGACCCGTGACCGCCAGGACCGCGTAGCGGCTGGTACGCGCTGGCCGCGATCGCCGCCGTGTTTACCCTGCCCGGGCGCTCGCCAGGGCAGGCGTTTCCCACGCTCGTCCCGGTGGGGACGCCGGCCGGGTGGGCCGCACCTCACGCTGCCCCGCGGGACCGCGGTGGTGTCCTACCCGCCCTCGCTGCGGCAGCTCGCTAAGGATCGGTGACACTCCCGCGATCGCAATCAATGATGCGCAACCGCCGTGGGTGTCGGTGACGTCCCGACCTCACGTAGGGCCTGCAGTCCTCTTAGCCGAGCTTGCCGCAGATGCCGACGTTCAACCGTGTGAGCGGCCGAAGCGGGCCGACTGGTGCGTGCCCGGACATTACCGACGTCCGAGTGTTGACCAGCGCGCCGCGGGAGGACGCGGGTGCTATACGTCAGAGAGGACGGACGTTCTCCGCCTGCGGTCCTTTTTGTCCCTGAGTCGTCTCGAATTCGACCTTCTGGTTCTCATCCAGCGACCTGTAGCCGGTGCTCGCGATCGCGGAGAAGTGGACGAACACGTCCGCCGTCCCGTCATCGGGGGCGATGAAACCAAAGCCCTTGTCGGCGTTGAACCACTTCACTGTGCCTGTTGCCATCAGTTCAAATCCCTTATCCGCCATGCCACGACGCGACCTCGCCGCGACGACCGCAAGCCTATCGGTCCTGGCTCCAGAACCGGAATCCTACCCCCCGGCGGGAGTGAACGGCTGATGCGACGCCGGCCCGGACTCTCCCGTACCTGGTGCCGGCGGCTTGTGTAAGACTGGTTGATGGCGCGCGAACACGGCGGCGAGCAGGCTCCGGCACCTGTTCCGGGCGAGGGAGCTGCCCGCGGATCTCATGACCTGTTCATGTCGGTGCCGTTGCTGCGCGGGCCGGGCGCATCAGAGAGTTTCACGACGGTGCTGGTGGCCTTCGGGGCCAACGTCCTGATAGCGGCGGCGAAGTCAGCCGCTGCTGCGGCGACCGGGTCAGCGTCGCTGGTGGCCGAGGCGGCGCATTCGTGGGCCGACGCTGGCAACGAGATCTTCCTGCTGATCGCCGACCGGCGGTCCCGCCGCCCGCCCGACCGCGCTCACCCGTTCGGCCATGGTCGGGAAGCCTACGTATGGTCGCTGTTCGCCGCGATCGGGCTGTTCGTGGCCGGCGCCGCGGTATCGGTCACGCACGGCCTCCAGGAACTCATTCATCCCGGGCCGGCCGACCGCTTCCTCGTCGGGTACGTGGTGCTGGCCGTGTCTTTTGTTCTGGAGGGACTCTCGTTCCTGCGGTCAGTCCGGCAGGCCAAACCCGAGGCCGAGTCGATGCAGCGCGACCTCATCGAGCACGTAATGACCACCTCCGATCCCACGCTGCGGGCGGTGTTCGCCGAGGATTCCGCCGCCCTGATCGGCTTGGTCATCGCGGCGGCCGGCCTGGCCGCCCACCAGTTGACCGGTTCTGCGGTGCCGGACGCGGCCGGATCGATCCTGGTCGGCGTGCTGCTCGCCGTCGTCGCGGTCGTCTTGATCAACCGCAACCGGCGGTTCCTGATCGGCGAGGAAGCCGACCCCCGGGTGCGCTCGGCGGCTCTCCGGGCCCTGCTCGACATGCCGGAGGTTGCCCGGGTGACCTATCTGCGGCTGGAAGTCGTCGGTCCGCGGATGGTCTTCGTGGTCGGCGATGTCGACCTTACCGGCGATGACACCGAGTCACACCTGGCCGTCCGGCTGCGGGCGCTGGAGGCAAAGATCAGCGCGTCGCCTGCGGTGGCCGGCGCCGTGTTGAGCCTGTCCGCCCCCGACGAGCCGACGCTCGAGGCGTAGGTCCTACGAGCATCCCACGAGCAGTCGGCCGCGGGACATCACCCGCAACCGGCTGTCTGCTCGGCTACCGGGCCAGGTGTCCCTTCCCCGGTCTACTCCGGCAGGGCGTGGGCCAACTGGCGCCGCGATGTCACGTCGAGCTTCCGGAAGACCTTGCGGAGGTGGTAGTCCACTGTGCTCGCGCTGAGGAACAGCCGTCCGGCGATCTCGCCGTTGGTGGCGCCATGGGAGGCCAGGAGCGCGATCTGCGCCTCCTGCGGGGTGAGGTCGCGGCGAGTCTCGCTGGTTCGTTTGCGCGCGCGTTCTCCGGTCGCCGCAAGTTCGACGCGGGCACGCTCAGCGAAGGCGCCGGCTCCCATCCGCAGGAACATCTCGTGGGCCGCGTGCAGCTGGGTGCGGGCGTCGAGTCGTCGCTTCTGGCGGCGAAGCCACTCCCCGTACAGGAGGTGGGCCCGCGCCTTTCGCAGGTTTCCCCGGCAGTGAGACAGATGATCGATCGCGTCTAGGTAGAGCTTCTCGGCGCGGGTGTCGTCGGCCAGCAGGGCGCGCGACATAGCGAGAAGCCCCAGCGCGATTGCCGTGCCGTTGGGGAGCGCGCGGGCTGCGAACTCAGCCGTGGCTTCGGCCGCGATGGCGTGCTCCCCGCTTCGGTATGCCGCTTCGATCAGGTCCGGGAAGCCGACGATGCCGATGAAGGGGTTGTCCCGGAAATTCCCCGGGTCGCTGGGCAGGGCCGCCCGGTAGTTGCCCAGGCCTAGCTCCAGCACGGCGAGTGCGTAGTCAACGTAGGCGAGCATCCAGCCGTGACCGTGCTCGGTCGCGTAGCACGTCACCGCCGCCGCCGCGGTCCGCGCCTCAGTTTCGTGCCCTCGCCAGGCAAGCAGGACGAGCTCTCCCACATCGGACGGCCGCCCGACGGCGGCCATGATCTCGGCTCGCTCGGCGAAGTGCGCCCGGACGGCTGCGAGCGAGCCGTCAAGCAGCTCCGACATGGCCAGGAACAGGAGCCCCATAGCCAGCGCGGCCAGGGCTCCTTTCTCGCGCGCGCGACGCTCCAGCCGGGTGGCCAGCTCGTGCAGGGAGGTGTCGTCACCGACCGCGCCGGCGGCCCAGCACCCGATCCCGAGCCATAGCAGCGCATCTGCTGAGTCGGACGGGTCTGCGAGCAGGCCAGCGATGGCCCGGCCGAGGACCGGGACAGCGGCCGCGTGACCGTCGAGGACAAGGGCGGTGGCGCCATCGAGGAGCAGGTCGGCGACACCCGGTTGCGATCCGGGCGCAAGCGGCATCGCCCGCGCCGCACGGCAGACATCGAGGGCACTTTCCCCGGCCGCCGTGAACCGGCCGGTCACCCGCGCGGCCTCAAACGCTTCCAGCATGGTGGCGCGGGCGAGGCGGGCATCGAACGGCTCGAGTGCCCGCGCGGCGTCCACCAAGATCGACGGCGTGCCCTCAGCCTGTCCCAGGGCGTACCGGATCAGGCCCTGCAGCCGCCGCATCCTCGCCTGCTGAAACGGCTCGCTGATCTCAGCCGTGTGCTCGAGTAGCAACCTCGCCCTGGCGGGCGCACCTCCGGCCAGATGGGCACGCGCGGCGGCCAGGACCCGCTCCGCCCAGCGGTCTTCGTCGCCGGTCAGCTGGGCTGCCCGGGCCAGAAGGGCGCCCGCTGCCGAGTATCCGCCGCGCGCCTGGGCGCGATCGGCGGCGCGGTCGAGTTCGGCTGCCACGGCCTCGTCCGGGCCGATCGCGGCCGCAGCAAGGTGCCATGCCCGGCGGTCGGCGTCCCGCTGGGGATCCATCTCGGCCGCGAGCGCCTGGTGGGCGCGGCGGCGGTCGGCCGGGGACGCCCCGCCGTACACCGCGGATCGGATGAGCGGATGCCGGAACCGCGCCTCGGGATACATCACGATCACCGCCGCGGCTTGCGCAGACTCGGCCGCGGCTGGGGAGCTTCCGACCCGGGCCGCCGCGTTGGTGACCAGCCGGGGGTCACCTGACGGCTCAGCGGCGGCGACCAGCAGCAGCGCCTGGGTGGTGGCAGGCAAGGCCTGGACCTGGCGCAGGAAGTGGGCTTCGAGCCGGCGGCTGAGCGGCAGCGGCTCGGGCAAGAAGCCTGCTCCCGACAGCTCGGCCGCGGTCAGCTCGCCGGCGAGCTCGATGATCACCATCGGGCAGCCTTGCGTTTCCCTGACGATCCGACTCGCGTGGTGGGGATCGAGTGGTCCGCCCACAGATGACCGCAGCAGTTCGAGGGCGTCATCTTCGGGAAGGCCGCCGACACGGATGTCCGGAATGCCCTCCAGCAGCGTGCGGCCGTCAACGGCGTCACGCGTGCCGAACACCAGCGCGATTCCCTCGGCGTACACCCTTCGTCCCACCATGGCGAGGACCTCGAGGGACTCCTGGTCGAGCCACTGTGCGTCATCGACCACGCAGAGAAGCGGCGAGTCGGCGGCCGCGGCGGCGAGGAGCGAGAGCGTGGCCAGGCCAACGGCGAAGCGGTCCGAGGGCATCGAGTCGATAAGGCCGAAGGCAGAGCCGAGTGCCTTGCGCTGGCGCTGCGGCAGCCTCGCCATCGCGGGCAGGAACGAGACCAGCAGCCTGTGCAGCCCCGCGAAACCAAGCTCCAGCTCCGATTCGACGCCGGCGAGGCGGATTACCCGGAATCCCGCCGCCGAGCCGGCGGCGTAGGCCAGCAGCGACGTCTTGCCCACGCCCGGCTCACCCCCGGACCACCAGGGTGGCGCTCAGCCCACCACGGGCGGCGTCCAGCACCCGATCCAGAGCCTGCCGCTCCTCAAGCCGATCCACGAGCGCCACGGGCCAAGGCTAGGGCAGGTCCCGCGACTACGAGGTTCTGCGGATTCGATGGATGGGGGACGGCGGGAGGCTGGGCTCACGTGCCGGGGAGAGTCCCGGCCATAGAACTGGGGAGTTGCGTCGTGGCTGTCATCACCGAACACGAGGAAGAGCAGATCAGTAAGGCGAACGCCTCGGGGCTCGCGCCGGTCGTGTTCGTCCACGGCCTGTGGCTGCTGCCCAGCAGCTGGGACCGGTGGGCCGCGGTCTTCGCCGGGGCGGGCTATGTGCCGCTCACCCCGTCGTGGCCCGATGACCCCGGCACCGTCGAGGAGGCGAACCAGCACCCGGAGGTCTTCGCCGGTAAGACGGTCGGGCAGGTCGCCGGGCACTACGCGGACGTCATCGGCAAGCTGGACAAGAAGCCGGCGGTCATCGGCCACTCCTTCGGCGGGCTGCTGTCGCAGATGGTCGCCGGCCGCGGCCTGTCCGCGGCCACGGTGGCGATCGACTCCGCACCCATGCGCGGCGTGCTGCTGCTGCCGGTCTCCGCGCTGCGGGCCGCGTCCCCGGTCCTGGGCAACCCGGCCAACCACCACCGGGCCGTGCCGCTGACCTACAGCCAGTTCCGTTACGCCTTCGCCAACGCCGTCAGCGAGGAAGAAGCCAGGGATCTTTACGCGACGTTCGCCGTCCCCGCCTCCGGCACCCCGCTGTTCCAGGCGGCCACCGCCAACATCAACCCCTTCACCGAGGCCAGGGCCGACACCAAGAACCCCGGCCGCGGGCCGATGCTGATCATCTCCGGCGAGAAAGACAACACCGCCCCGCCCGCCATCACCAACGCCATCTACACACAGCAAAGCCGCAACCCCGGCGTGACCGAGACCGTCACCATCCCCGGCCGCGGGCACGCCCTGGTCATCGACAGCGGCTGGCGCGAAGTCTGCGACACCTCCCTGGCCTTCATCCGCCGCTTCGTCCCTTAAAGCCCGGGCCGCGGCCAGGCGAAGCTCCCCGCCCGGCCGCCCGGACCCAGCCCGGGAGGTACCTGTGCGCGCGCGGGCCGCTCCACGGCTGCCATCACGGCCGCGGATGGTGAGTTCCCGGCAATTGTGTCTTCATCGGCGGCTCCTGCCAGATCAGGCTGGCGGCCGTCGGAGGAACCCACTGGTCAGGGCTTCCCGGCGCCCGGTGCGGGCGCCGGGAACGCCACGACCCGCCCGGACGGCTGCGCTGCCTGGGGGCCGCCGTAGTTCTGGCCGACGACGAACAGCCGCGGGTCGTCACCCCGGCTGAGCGCGCAGGCGAAGGCGCCACGGTCCAGGTTGACCGTGGCCAGCACCTCACCGCCCTCGCGCACCCGCACGCAGTGCTTGTTGCCCACGTCGGCGTACCAGACAGC
>JAOPYP010000421.1 GCA_025964635.1 Actinomycetes bacterium
TCGGTGCCGGAGTGCTTCTGCGCCCAGGCGTTGCCCGCCGCCATCGGCACACCGCCCCCGACGATGGCGTTGGTGCCGAGCGCCCCGGCCTCGAACCACTGCAGGTGCATGGAACCGCCGCGCCCGCTGCAGTAGCCCTGGGCGAGCCCGAGGATCTCCGCCAGCGTGCGCTGCAGCACGGTCTGGACTTCGGGCGTGACGAGGTCCGCCGGGTCCAGCGCACCCTTCGTCACGTGCGTGATGGCCTTGGCGAGGAACTGGTGGTGGCCGCGATGGGAGCCGTTGACGGCGTCCGCCGACCGCAGCGAGACGATGGAGCCGACCGCGCCGCCCTCCTGGCCGATGCTGGAGTGCGCCGGGCCATGGACGAGGCCCTCGCCGGCCAGATCGAGGACCGTCTCCTCGAAGGCCCGGATGAGGTGCAACTCCCCCAGCATGGTGGCGAGCAAGCCGGGGTCGGCCGCCTTCCAGTCCGCCGCCGTCGTGCTCAGCTCAACCCACTCCGCCGCAGGGTGGAGGCGCTTCTCACGTGGCATCCGCATCTCCCTTGATGTGCTGACCGCCTGGCAGCAGGCTACTGCTCAAATGTATCCATATCAACGGCTATTCTCGGATCAACCCTGGATATTCCAAGCAGTTTCCGAGATATTGGATACATACCTGGTCGAGGAGGACCCATGGAATCCGGCATCCCCGGGCTGCGCGGCGGCGACCACATCGGCATCACCGTCCCCGACATGGAGCAGGCGCACACCTTCTTCGTGGACGTGCTGGGCTTTGACTACGTCTATTCACTGCCCGAGATGCGGCACGACGACGACTGGATGCTCGACCACCTGAACGTCGACCCGCGGGCGGCCGTGCGGGAGATCCGCTTCTACCGGGGCGGCTTCGGCCTCAACGTCGAGGTCTTCGAGTACGAGCCCCGGCCGGGCCAGCGCCCGCAGCCGCGCAACAGCGACCTCGGCGGCCACCACCTCGCCCTCTACGTTGACGACATGGACGAGGCCGTCGCCTACCTGCGCGCGAAGGATGTGCGGCTGCTCGCCGGGCCGGTCGCGAGCCGCAACGCCTCGGCCGGGCAGCGCTGGCAGTATTTCCTCAGCCCGTGGGGCATGCAGTTTGAGCTTGTGAGCTACCCGGAGGGCAAGGCCTACGAGCAGGACGCCGCCGTCAGGCTCTGGCATCCCGGGCATCCGGCCCAGTGAGACAGGCGCAGTGATGACGAGTCACGGCACCGGCTACCGCGAGAACGTCGCGAGCCACCGGATCGCGGACAGCCTGCGCACCGCGATCCTGGGGGGACGCTACCTGCCGGGCACGCGCATCAGGCAGGAGGACGTCGCGGCGCGTTCCGGCGCGAGCCGGATCCCGGTGCGCGAGGCACTGCGGATGCTCGACTCTGAGGGGCTGGTCACCCTGGTCGCCAACTCGGGCGCCTGGGTCACCAGGCTGACCCTGAGCGAGTGCGTCGAGACCTACCTCATCCGCGAGCGGCTGGAACCCCTGCTGCTGCGCACCAGCATGCCCGGCCTTGACGCCGCCACGGTGGGGCGTCTCGGCCAGCTCGCCGGCGAGATGGAGGCCGGGGCCGGACTCGACGCCTTCATGCGCGCCGACCGGGAATTCCACCTGTCCAGCTACGCGGGTGCGGCGTCGAGCGAGATGTGGCAGATCATCCACCGCATGTGGAACACGACCCAGCACTACCGGCGGGAGTTCACCAGGCTCGCGATGCAGGACGGCCTGAGCGCCACCCATCTGGAGCACCGCCTGCTGCTCGACTGCATCCGCAGGCCGGACCCCGACGACGCCGAGCGGGTGCTCATCATGCACCTGCGGCGCACGCGGCTGGAACTGGAGAAGCACCCTGAGATCTTCGCCTGACCCGTGGCCGGCGCGGGCGGCCCGGGCTGGGGCCCAGGCTCGGGGCCGGTACTGGGGCGGCAGCCCGGGCCGGCGGGGTCCACGGCCGTGATCCACTGCGCCCCGCGTGGCAGACTTACCGGGAGCGCGGATGGCAGCCACCAAATGCGCAATCGATTGCAGCGACAAGTTTGAGGAGGAAGGGTTGGCTACTGGCGCAGAGGGTCCGATGACCCCAGCAGAGCGTCCAGCGGGCGTACGGCCCCTCGGTGCCCCCGGCCACATGGGGGTGGACTACGAGGAGCGCGTCGACTTCGGCCGGCTGCGCGAGTACCGCATGGCGCGGGCCCGGGCGGCGCTGGAGGCGAGCGAATGCGGCGCCTTCCTGCTCTTCGACTTCTACAACATCCGCTACACGACCCAGACCTGGATCGGAGGTGCGCTCGGCGACAAGATGATCCGCTACGCCCTGCTGTTCCGGGACCGGGACCCCATCCTGTGGGACTTCGGCTCGGCGGTACGGCATCACAAGCTGTACTCGAAGTGGCTGCCGGACGAGAACTGGAGGCCCGGATTTCTCGGCTTCCGCGGCGCGGTGGCCCCCGAGGCAGGCCTTATGCGCGACGCGGTGACCGAGATCAAGTCGCTGCTCACGGAGGCCGGGGTCGCTGACGCCCCGCTCGGCCTGGACATCGTCGAGCCGCCGTTCCTGTTCGAGCTGGAACGGCAGGGCATCGCCGTGCGCGACGCCCAGCAGTCCATGCTCGACGCCCGCGTCCTCAAGTCGCCGGACGAGATCATGCTGCTCAACCAGGCGGCGGCGATGGTCGATGGCGTCTACCAGGACATCGTCGACGTGCTCAAGCCGGGCGTGCGCGAGAACCAGATCGTCGCGCTCGCGAACAAGCGACTCTATGAGCTTGGCAGCGACCAGGTGGAGGCGGTCAACTCGATCTCGGGCGAGCGGTGCAACCCGCATCCGCACAACTTCACCGACCGCATCATCCGGCC
>JAOPYP010000429.1 GCA_025964635.1 Actinomycetes bacterium
TCCGACCAGAACCGGGCCAGGGCCGCCGGGTCGGCACAGTCGGTGAGGATCGAGGCGACCGGGCCCGTGTCGCGGTACAGGTCCCGGGGCTCGAGCACGCAGAACTCGTTGCCCTCCGGGTCGGCCATGACCACCCAGGGCACGGCGCCCTGGCCGATGTCGATCGGGCCGCCGCCCAGGTCCCTGGCCCGGCTGACCAGTTCGGCCTGGTGCGCGGCCGAGGTACTGGCCAGATCCAGGTGCACCCGGTTCTTGGCCGTCTTCGGCTCGGTCACCGGGACGAACACGATCGGCACCGCGACCGGATCGGGATAGGTGTAGCCGGCCGGCCACACGTCCACCTCGTCCTCGGTCTCGTCGGCGATCTCCCAGCCCAGCAGGCCGGCCCAGAACCGGGCCAGCCGGGCCGGGTCGCTGGCGTCGGCCACGACATGAACCAGGCGTGTCGGCATGGGACCCAACCTTCCCCCAAGCGTCCGCCGGGCGCAATCGCGTTTCATCCGGCCCCGCTGGAGGGTGGTCCGGTGGCGGGTGGTCCGGTGGCGGGTGGTCCGGTGGCGGGTGGTCCGGTGGCGGGTGGTCCGGTCGCGGGGAACAGCCGGGCCCCCCGGGACGCTGTGCTGTATGTAGTGCCCCGCCACCAGTGGGGCCTCAATCGAAGGAGCTGAGGTGTCCGACACTTACCAGAAGGACCCCCAGGCCATATCCCAGCTCACGCCGGAGCAGTACCAGGTCACCCAGAAGAAGGGGACCGAGCCGGCGTTCCGCAACGAGTACTGGGACAACAAGGAACCCGGCATCTACGTGGACGTCGTCTCCGGTGAGCCGCTGTTCGCCTCCGTGAACAAGTACGACAGCCGCTCCGGCTGGCCGAGCTTCACGGTGCCGATCGAGCCGGGCAACATCGTGAAGAAGCGGGATTTCGGCCTCGGCATGATCCGGACCGAGGTCCGGTCCGCCCACGGCGACAGCCATCTCGGCCACGTGTTCCGCGACGGCCCCGCGGACCAGGGAGGCCTGCGGTACTGCATCAACTCCGCGGCCCTGCGCTTCATCCCGGTCGCTGACCTGGAAAGCGAAGGCTACGGGGCCTACCGCACGCTGTTCGAGCAGACCGACGACACGAGGAGTGGAACACGATGACCGCCAATCCCGAGAAGGCGATCCTGGCCGGCGGCTGCTTCTGGGGCGTGCAGGATCTCATCCGCAAGC
This sequence comes from Actinomycetes bacterium, assembly GCA_025964635.1. Classification (GTDB taxonomy): domain Bacteria; phylum Actinomycetota; class Actinomycetes; order Streptosporangiales; family Streptosporangiaceae; genus RYN-230. The sequence continues at coordinate 1,213 of JAOPYP010000429.1, forward strand.
GTCCCGGCGTCATCTCGACCCGGGTCGGGTACACGGGCGGCGACGTGCCGAACGCGACGTACCGGAATCACGGCACCCACGCCGAGGCCCTGGAGATCACCTTCGACCCGGAGCAGATCTCGTTCCGGGACCTGCTCGAGTTCTTCTTCCAGATCCACGACCCGAGCACGCGTAACCGGCAGGGCAACGACATCGGGGCGAGTTACCGGTCGGCCATCTTCTACACCAGCGAGGAGCAGAAGCAGGTCGCCGAGGACACCATCGCCGACGTCGACGCCTCCGGCCTGTGGCCGGGCAAGGTCGTGACCGAGGTCGAGCCCGCCGGGCCGTTCTGGGAGGCCGAGCCCGAGCACCAGGACTACCTGGAGAAGTACCCGAACGGGTACACCTGCCACTTCGTGCGGCCCGGCTGGAAGCTGCCGCACCGGGCGGACAGCGTTACCCAGTAGCGGCCAGTCGCGCTGGCCCGCAGGGCCGGCTGGAGAACAGGCCCGCCAGGACAGGCCCGCAGGAACGGGCCGATCCGTCCCTGGCGGGCCTGTGGTGTCTTCCGGGCCGGCAGGTCACCGGTTCACCGGAAGCGGGAGGACGAGCACGTCAGCTACGGGTGAGCCGGGATCCTGGCCGCGGGTCCGCGCCACCTTGCGCCAGCCCCAGTTCCGGAACGCGGTCTGCGCCGGGGTGGCGGCGGGCAGGACGGTCAGCGTGGCCCGCTCCTCGGGCCGGTTCCGCAGGACCAGCTCGTGCAGGGCCGCGCCGATGCCCTGGCGCCGCCATGACGGGCGGACCACCATCTCGGCCAGCGCGAACGTGCGGCCGGGATGCTCGGCGGTGACCTCCTCTGGCACCGGGGAGGTCAGGTGCCGCCACCAGGAGGTGGACGGGCGGAGCGGGAAACCGGCCGCGTAGCCGACCAGGTAGCCGCCGTGACGGGCCTCGGCCAGGACGTAACCGGGCTGGCGGCGCTGAACCCGGAAGCGGTCCGCGAGCCCCGCCGTGTCCTCGTCCCGGCGGTACGGCGGGGCGGCGTAGACCTCGGCGTGCAGGGCCTGCAGCTCGTCCGCGTGCGGGCCGGCCTCCGTCCCGTCACGCACCTGGAACGTGATGTCGGGCGTGGACACAATCACCCTGTCTAGCCGGCCCGGTCCCCTCATCAGGCACCGTCCCTGCCCGCGCCCGCGCTCGCGAGCTGGTGGTGCGGCCCCAGGCGAAATCACACTGGCCCGATCCGAACCAGGCGGTTACAGTACCTTCCAGGACAAACGTTTGGGTAACGCCCCGACAGCCAGCGTCGGCCAGTCAGGCAGCGATGACAGGCACGGAGGCTGGGTGCATAACTGGCGCGCTCCCCGGACGGGAGCCTTCCCCGGATCACGCGACCACTACGGCCGAACGGCCCCGGACCGGTGAGCGCCGGCCTGGCCGGGAAAACGGCCGTCGTCTCCGGAACCGCCCACGGTATCGGCGCGGGCATCGCCGACGCCCTGCGGGCCGACGGCGCGGACGTCTACGGTGTCGACAAAGACCAGGCCGACCTGTCCGCGCCCGCGGACGTCGCCGGGTTCTTCGCCGGGGTCGGCCCGGTCGACATCCTGGTCAACTGCGCCGGGGGTGTGGCCGGCCAGGTGGGCCGCCCCCTGGAGCAGGTCACGGACGAGGACTGGCGCGCGGTCTTCGACGCCAACCTGACCACCGCGTTCCTGTGCACCCGGGCCGTCGTGCCGGGGATGAAGGAGCGGCGCTGGGGGCGGATCATCACCATCGCGTCCACGGCGGGCCTGGGTGTCAGCAAGACCGGCATCCAGGCTTACACCAGCGCGAAAGCAGCCCAGATCGGCTTCACCCGGCAGATGGCGTACGACCTCGGCCCGTTCGGGATCACGGTCAACTGCATCGCCCCCGGCTTCATCCGGTCCAACCCGACCACCGAGAAGCAGTGGGCCAGCTACGGCCCGGATGGGCAGGCGGCACTGGTCGGGGGCATCAGCATGCGGCGGCTCGGCGAGCCCGCGGACATCGCCAACGGCGTGCAGTTCTTCGCGTCTGAGCGCTCCTCCTGGGTCACCGGGCAGATCCTCGCGATCGACGGCGGCCATGACTGACCCCGGGGACGGCTACCTGGCCGAGCTGGCCAGCCTGGTCGCCATCCCGAGCGTCAGCCGGGACGCGGCCCCGGAGACGATGCGGGCCGCCGCGCGGTGGGTGGCGGACCAGCTCCGGTTCGCCGCCGGCCGGGTGGACGAGACCGGCGGCCATCCCGTCGTGCGGGGAGAGTGGCTGGCCGCCGACGGCGCCCCGACCGTCCTGGTCTACGGCCATTACGACGTGCAGCCGACCGGGGACCTCGCCGAATGGGCGACGCCCCCGTTCGACCTCACCGTGGACGGCCCGGTCCTGCGCGGCCGCGGCGTCAGCGACGACAAGGGTCCCGTCTACCTGGTCCTGAAGACCGCCCAGGCCCTCCTGGAGCACGAGGGCAGGCTGCCGCTCAACGTGAAGTTCCTCATCGAGGGCGAGGAGGAGATCGGCAGCCCGCATCTCGCGGGCTACGTGACGGCCCATGCGGCCGAGCTCGCGGCCGACCTGGTCATCTCCGCGGACGGGGCGATGTGGCGGCCCGGCGAGCCCTCCCTGTCGGTGAAATCCAAGGGCCTCGTCAGCCTGGACATCGTGGTTGACGGCGCCGCCACCGACCTGCACTCGGGCCGGTACGGCGGCACGGTGGCCAACCCGCTGCACGCGCTGAGCCGGATCCTGGCCAGCCTGCACACCCCGGACGGCCGCGTCGCGGTGACCGGGTTCTACGACGGCATCCCGGAGCTGACCCCGGCCCGGCGCGCGGAGATCAGCGCCGTGCCCTTCGACGAGGCCGGCTACCTCACCGGGCTCGGCCTCACCCGGGCCCTCGGCGAGCCCGGCTACACCACCCTGGAGCGGCTGTGGGAGCGGCCGACTCTGGAGATCAACGGCGTCCAGGGCGGCGGGAAGTACACGGTGATCCCGCACGTGGCGGTGGGGCACGTGTCCTGCCGCCTGGTTCCCGGCCAGGACCCGCCGCACGTGCTGGACGCCATCGCCGCGCACGTCGCGGCCGGTATCGCCGCGGGGGGCGCACCGGGGGTGCGCGCCACGGTCCGGCCAGACAAGGCCGCCGTGCCGGCCTACACGATCCCGGCCGGGCATCCCGCGATCCGCGCCGCGGCCGCGGCGCTGGAGACCGTCTACCCCGGGCAGCCCGTGCTGCTGGCCTGCATCGCCGGGACGCTCCCCGCGACCGACCTGTTCGAGCGGGTGCTGGGGGCCAAGACCCTGTTCTTCTCGTTCTCCACCGCCGACGAGAACCTGCACGCGCCGAACGAGTTCATCCGGACCCGGCGGCTGGGCGAGGGCATGCGGGCCTGGGAGCAGCTATGGCGGCTGCTGGCCGCCGGACCGCACCGGCTGGCGCCCGGCCGTGGCCCGGCCGGCCCCCCGGAGTCCCCGGGGAAGCGGAGAGGAGCCGAGGATGACTGACCGGGCCTACACCGCGTACTCCTACCTCACCGCGGGGGAGGACTTCCGCCGCTTCGAGCTGGCCCCGGAGTTCGGGCGGGTGCCACCGTACGCGGCCGGGCTGACCGCCGGGCAGGCCGAGCGGGCCGCCGCGCTGCTGCGCGACAGCCTGGTGATCAGCCTGCACGACCATCCGGTCCGGTTCCCGGCCCGGATGGAGGAGACCCCCGAGTACAACCGCACCGGCCGGCAGCACGCCGCCTACGCGGGCCTGGCCGCGTCCGGCCTGACCGTCGTGTTCGACAACATGATGGACGGCACGGCCTGCGTGACCGGGAACGCGCCGTGGCGCTGGGACGACATCATCACCGACCTCGGGATGCGCCAGGCCGACCTGGCTCACGCGCCCGGCGTGATGACCGTCCGCACCGTGGCGGACATCGACGAGGCGTACCGCTCGGGCCGGACCGGGCTGGTCTTCGGGCTGGAGGCGGCCACCCCCATCGAGAACGAGCTGGACCGCCTCGACATCCTGTACGGCCTCGGCATCCGGCAGATCGGCATCGCCTACTCCGACGCCAACACCCTGGGCAGCGGCCTCAACGAGCCGGTCGACGGCGGGCTGACCTCGTTCGGGAAACGGGCCGTAGGGCGGATGAACCAGCTCGGCCTGGCCATCGACCTGTCCCACTCCTCCGACCGGACCGCGCTGGACGCCAGCGCGGCGACCAGCGCACCGCTGCTGATCACCCACGCGGGGGCGCGGGCGGTGTGGGACTCACCGCGGATGAAGCCCGACGACGTCCTGCGCGCGATCGCGGGCACCGGCGGGGTCATCGGCATGTCCGCGGCGCCGCACACCACGCTGTCGCATGAGCATCCCGCGCACACCATCGAGTCGGTGATGGACCACTTCCAGTACTGCGCGGACCTGGTCGGCCTGGAGCACGTCGCGTTCGGCCCCGACACGCTGTACGGGGACCATGCCGCGCTGCACCGCGTCTTCGGGCACCTGCTCGGCATCGCCGGGCGGCGGCCCGGCCCGGCGTTCAACCCGGTCGAGTACGTGGACGGGCTGGAGAACCCCACCGAGTGCTTCGGCAACATCTGCGGCTGGCTGGTCGGCCACGGCTACTCCGACGACGAGATCCGGGCCGTGCTCGGCGGGAACATCCGCCGGGTCCTGCAGTCGATCTGGGTGGCGCCGTGACCGGTCCGCCCGCCGTGGCTGGCCCAGGCTCCGTGCGGCAGGCTCCGTGACGACCGCAGCGGCCGCGGAGCTGGAGCGGCTCGGCGGCGAGTACTTCACGCTCGTGCACACCCTGGCCCCGTTCACCGCCACGCAGCTCGGCGTGTCCGGGTTCGACGCCCTCGTTCCCGACCCCAGCCGCGAGGGCGCGGCCCGCGGCGCCGCGCAGATCGCCGCGGTCGAGCAGCGCCTGCGGTCCATCGACACGGGACAGCTGGACGACGCCGGGCGGACCGACGCCGCGGTCCTCGCCCACCTGGCCGGGGCCGCGCGCTCGGACCTCGAGCAGGGCCTGTGGGAGGCCAACCCCTCGGCGGGCGGATACGTGTCGCCCGCGGCCACGATGCTGCAGTCGGTCCCGGCCGCGCTGCTCGGGGACCCGGCCGCGGTCGGCGGCTACCTGGAGCGGCTCCGCGGCCTGCCCGGCTTCCTGGACGCCGTGACCGCCCGGTACCGGCAGGCTGTCGCCGGCGGCCGGAACCCGGCCCAGGCCGGCGTCCGCCAGGCCATCGACCAGCTCGCCGGGCACCTGGCCCGGGACCTGGCCTCCGACGCGCTGGTCGCGGTGGCGCTGCCCGCCACGGCCCGGCCG
>JAOPYP010000430.1 GCA_025964635.1 Actinomycetes bacterium
GGGCAGCCGATCACAGGACAGCCCGGACCGCCGACGACAGAGAATAAGCTATTACAGTAAAGCATACTGTAATAGCATCGATCATGGCGGTCAACTGGTGCGCGGCGAGGCCTGGCCACCTCTCGGCAACCACGCCTCTGACCTGCGGCTCATGTGGTCAAGGACATCAGGCGGCTCAGCCTGAACGAGAGCATCCGCGCGGTCTATGACCGCTCAGCCTGGCGCTGACGGTTCGGAATCCGGCCGCCCTGGTGCCCGCCGCGGCCATCACCGGACCCGGACCTCGGGAATGTCCGGGTCCGGGCTGCGATGATGTGCTGTTGTGGGCGCCGCGCTGGAGTTCCGTCATGTGGATGTCTTCACCGACGCGCCCTTCACCGGCAATGGACTGATCGTGCTGTTCGGAAGCACGGCGGGGGTGCCGGCTCAGGCCCTGATCTCGGTCACCGCGGAGATGCGGCAGTTCGAGCTGATCATGGCTGAGTTCCAGCCGGAGGCCGGCCGGGTGCCAGCGAGGATCTTCACTGCCGAGGAGGAACTGCCGTTCGCGGGGCATCCCATCATCGGAGCCGCGGCGGCGCTCCACGAGCGGCACGCCGCCGGGGAGCCGGCCCGTTCCTGGGTCTTCGTGATCGCGGGTCGCGAGATTGCGGTGCGCAGCCGGCCGACGGCCAGCTACTACGAAGCGGCGATGAACCAGGGCTCCCCGGCCCTGGCTCCGCCGCTCGGAGGGCAGGAGGCGGCCCGCTTCGCGGGCGCGCTCGGGCTCAGTGGGGCCGACCTGCACGAGCTGCCCATGCAGGTCGTTTCCGCTGGCCTGCCGTATCTGATCGTCCCGGTGGCTCAAAGCCTGGACCGCGCGCGGATCACCGTCGGCGACTTTGAGGAGCGGCTGGCCAGTGTGGGCGCGAAATTCGTCTACGTCTTCGACCCTGACGAACGTGAGGGCCGCAGCTGGGATAACGCGGGAGCGCTCGAGGACGTCGCCACCGGAAGTGCCGCGGGCCCGGCGGCCGCCTTCCTGGCGGCGCACGGGCTCACCGCACCGGACGAAACGATCGTCATCAACCAGGGACGATTCCTCGGGCGGCCCAGCGTGATCGTGGTGACGCCCGACAGCCAGGGCGAACTCTGGGTGGGCGGACCGGTGGCGCCGGTCGCCCGTGGTGTCCTGGATCTCCCGGGCCAGTCCAGCCGCGGGGGGCAGGAAGCCCAGGCCAGCTCCCCGCGCGACCACTCGTAACCGGGCGCAGATCAGGACCTTGACAACGTCCCCGCCCCGGCGAATACTTAGGTAAGTGCCTAAGTATTCGGGCTTCGACCGGATATTCCATGCGCTCGCCGACAGCAGCCGGCGGGCCATGGTCGAGCGGCTGGCCCGCGGACCCGCGTCAGTGAGCGAGCTGGCCAGGCCGTTCGACATGGCACTCCCGACGGTCGTCCAGCACCTGGGCGTCCTGGCCGGGGCCGGCCTCGTCACCTCGGTAAAAACGGGTCGGGTCCGCACCTACGAGCTGGTCCCGGGGGCACTGGCACCCGCGGGGGACTGGATCAGCCGGCAGCGGCTGCCCGCCGAGCGCCGCCTGGACCGCCTCGGCGACTTCCTGAACCATCCCGGCACCGCCACCAAGGAGTGAGCGACATGAATGACACCATCGAGCGCAGCCAGACCCACGCGACCTTCGTCATCGAGCGCACCTACCCGGTGCCGGTGGAGGCGGTCTGGCACGCCCTGTCGGACAACGACGCCCGCGATCAGTGGTTCAGCGGGGGCGCGGAGTTCGAGGCCCGCGAGAAGTCGCACGAGTTCCGGGTCGGCGGCCACGGCGCGGAGGATGGCCAGTGGCACGGCGGCCCGCAGTCCCGGTTCCACTCCACCTACACCGACATCGTGGAGCTGCGCCGGATCGTGTTCACCTACGACATGTGGGTGGACGGGCAGCACCTGTCCACCTCCCTGACCACGATCGCGCTGGAGAACGACGGCGATCAGACCCGGCTGACCTACACCGAGCAGGGTGTCCACTTCGACGGGCTGGACAACGTCGAGGGCCGGGAAGAGGGCACGCGGGGCATCCTCGACCAGCTCGGCTCCTACCTGGCCGCCGGCCATTGACACGGACAACTCCTCCGGGCCTGCGGCGGATGCTCCAGGCCTCCAGCGAAAGGCAGAACTGGCCATGACGATCGTGACCGCCCAGATGTCCGTCTCCCTTGACGGCTTCTACGCCGGACCCAAGCACACCGACATGCCGACCTGGCTGGAGGGCCCGGAAGCGGCCGGCTTCTTCCGCGTCACCCGGTGGGCCATCGCCGCCGAGGCCTGGCGCCAGCGCCTGGGTTTCACCGGCGGCGAGGAGAACACCAACTCACAGGTCATCGCGGAGACGTACCAGGCGGCCGGCGCGTACGTGATGGGCCGGCGCATGGCCGACGGCGGGGAAATTCCCTGGGGAGACGACCCTCCGTTCCGGGCCCCCGTCTTCGTGGTCACCAGCCGGCCGAGAGAGACCCTGGCCCGGAACGGCGGCACAAGCTTCACCTACGTCACCACCGGAATCGAGAGCGCCATCGAGCAGGCCCGGGCAGCGGCGAACGGGAGGAACGTCGCCATCGCCGGGGGCGGCACGCTGCTGCGGCAGGTGATCAAGCTCGGACTGCTCGACGAGCTGGAACTGCACATCGTGCCCGTGATCCTCGGGGACGGGATGCGGCTGCTCAGCAGCGAACTCGGACTGGGCAGCCGGGAGGGGATCGAACTCACCCCCGCGCGAGTGATCGCGGCCCCGGACGTCACCCACATCCGCTACCAGGTCAGTGGCCGGCACCCTCTCGTCCTGGACAACCGGGGACGCGACGAGGAACCCGCGACCACCTGATCACGTGCCGTCGGCGTGGCCACCGGCGCGATTAGCGGCGCTCATAGGTACTCCCTCTTCCGCATCCACACGAGGGTGGCCCAGCCCCAGATGGGCGGCAGGTAGGAGGTGAACAGCCGCTGGATGAACACCGCCGCGGTGGCGTCGGCTTCCGCGACACCAGCCGCTGTCAGGCCGAGGATCATGCCCGCTTCCACTACTCCCATGCCGCCGGGCGTGGGCGAGATGCCGCCGATGATCGCGGCCAGCGTGATGACCACGATCAGGGTGGGCAGCCGGAGATGGTCATCGAAAGCCCGCAGCGAGACGGACAGGGCCATCGCGACCACCAGTTCCTGGGCAAAAGAGCCACCGATCAGCAGCACCAGCTTGCGCGGAGAGCTGGCCACCTGCTTGAGGTTGAGCCAGATGTCGCGCAGCCTAGGGCGCAGCTTGTCCGAAGCCATCCGGCGGAGTCTGGGCACGGCCAGCGCCAGCCCGGCCGCCACGGCCACCACCACCACGACGGCCAGGATGATCCACACCAACCTGGAATTCCCGCCCGACTGCGGGGTGACCTCGAGGTGGATCGACCCCCAGGCGAACGGCAACGAGACGAGGAACAGCACCCCGGTGGCGATCCAGCTGGAGGTGGCCATGATGGCGCCCGAGCTCAACGCCACCGACGAGTCATAACCTTGCTGCTGGAAGAACCGCACCCGGGTGGCGAAGACGGCCGCTGTTCCGCCCGCCAGCGCACTGAATGAGTTGGCCACCTCCACCGCCACCACCCGGCCGAACGGCAGTGCCCCGGCCACGCTGCCGATTCCTTCGACGGCCGACGCCACAAAGGCCAGCTGGGCCAGGATGAACGCCGCGATGACCCAGAGCCAGTTCGCACCAAGCACGGTGTCGAAGGATCTGGAGACATCGATGAGCACGCCGACGAGCGCCCAGCCGCCGATCAGCGTGCCGACGACCATGATTATCGTTGGCCAGCTCACCCGGCGTGGCTCGGCCAGCGTCGGCACATCGATCGCCTTGGCCTGGGCGGCGCGTCGCCGGACGTCCTCCAGCAGCTCGCGCCGGCCCCGCAAACTCCGGCTGACCGCGGGGTCCAGCCCGGCCCGGCGCAGATGCTGGAGCGCGCCGGCCAGCACGTCCGCGTCCAGGCACCTGGCCGCGCAGCCAGCGGCTCGCTCGGCACCGACCGCCACGGCTGTCGCCGCGATGGCACCAGCCATGTCCCGGTCGAGCTGATACAGCGACGCGTTCGATGTCGCGTTACGGAAGTCCGCCACGACCGCTGTCCCTTCTGCCGGGTCGATCAGCAGCGCGTCGCCACTGATGGCGCCGTGCGCGATGCGGGCCCGCCGGAGAGTCAGCAGCTGACGGTAAAGCCCGTCGAGGGTGGTGTCGCTGATACTGGCGGCGTCCGCATCGGACAGGGCCGTCCCGGGCGGCAGGCGGCAGACAAGCAGCGCGTCCCCGGATGATCCTGCCGTTCCTGCCTCCAGGATTTCCGGCACGGCCACGCCGGCCTGGCCCGCGCGCAGGGTGAGGTAGGCCTCGTGTTCCACCTGCTGGAGCCGGGTCAGCGTGAGGCTCGGCCCGGAGTCCCGGTAGAACAGGAACCGGCCCGCCTTGGTGAGGAGCTTGGCATCGGCCGCATCCCGGCCATAGACGGCGATACCGATGCGCTCACCCGGAGAATGTCCCTGGTCTGCCCCCGTTCCCTCGTACTTCGCCACTCCCCAGACCTGCCGTTCAGCCGGCCGTACGGTTGCCGGGCGGATGCCGAGCTCGCCGAGCAACGCGCGCACGTCGTCAATCGAGGGCAGGCCGAGCGGTGATCCAAGGATCAGCCTGACCACGGCGGTCGTGCCCCAGCCGATGGCCAGGCTTCCGAGGACGTTGACCGGCAGCCCGTGGCCTCCGACCGCTGAGGCCAGCGCCACCAGGGCGATGAAAACCTCGATGAGGCGTTGCACGCCCCGGGCCAGATAGGGCAGTGCTGCGGTGGCCACGGCCATGAAGAGAGCGACCTGGAGCACCGGGAAACGCATGTAATAGCCGTGGATCAGGATCCCCGCGGGCCGCCCGCCGTTGCTTCCGAGCAGCAGGGTGAGGATCCCGCTCACGGCGGCGGCGATGAGCGCGCTCATCGCGATGTCACGCGCGACGACCCAGCGCCGCGCGACCAGGGCGACGGCCAGCAGCAGGATCGTGACGCCGATTCCCCCTGCGTCGTAGACCACCGTCACCAGCCAGGTGATGCTCCGCGGCGGCGGATGGATGACCTGGGCGACGGCCCGGTCGATGCGCGAGTTGTAGTGGATGACGATGATGCAGCACGCGAGGGCCAGAGCGGCCCCCGCCAGCCGTGCCCCGTCGCTCCCGCGGCGGCGTCGCTGCCCGTCGCCGACGGGCGCGAACATCAGCGAGCGCCAGCCCCGCACGACATCTGGCCCGGGAAGAGCATCCGCGGGCGCCACGAGGTTTTCCCCCATACGGGACCAACTGCCCTTCAAGCCGTACAGGCCGCCGCCTGACGCTGACAATACCGGTCAGCGCCGCGGAACGGCCCGCCTCACTGGGGCCGGTAAAGAGCCAGTTCCGGTCTCGCGCACTCTCCGCCGGGACCCACCTGCGGAATCCCTCGCAGTACTCCAGGATGACCGGCCGGTGCCGCCATGGCGTCAGCTTTGGTCGCCGGGCCTGCCCACCACAAGATCTTCATGGCGGGCACCGCCGGTTTGCTCGGCGACGTGGAGGCCGCAGCGTCCGACCTGTCCAGCGGCGGCGCGTCGTTCCGGAACCGGCTCACGCCCGCCGGGGTTAACGGCGCCGCGCGGCCGCCGCCGGGCGGGCCAGGGCCCAGGCAGCGATGAGGAGCAGCACGGCCCCGGCGATCTCCTCGTAGAAGGAGGTGCGAACGTACGGGGCGCCCCACGATTCCCGGAACCCGAACAGGCCGTTCTCGATCGTGATGAGGAGGCCGGCGGCGGTGGCGACGAGCGTCCCGGCCGCGGCCAGCACCATGATGAGACGCCGCGTGACCGCGGTGGCCACTCCGATCACCACGGCCGCGATGCCCTGGGCCAGGAACAGCGGGCCGATGGTGGCGATCTGCCGGTACCCGTTGGCCTCGCCCCACAGGTAGAGGTGGATGACACCGGAGATCACGGTGAGGGCGGCGCCCGCCAGGATGAGGACGGTGACGGCCGTCCGGGCCGGCGGTGACGCGAGCACGCGGGGACCCCGGGTCAGGACGCGGGCCCAGGGGCGCTGCCGGATGGTGAGGTGCCGTCTGGATGTAGTGCTCATATGCCTAACCTGCCGGTGAGATGGTGCCGGGCGTGGATCGCCGCCGGGGCCACAGGGCCAGGGCGAGAAGGACGAGCAGTGGTGCGGTGCCGGGATCAGTTGCCCGCCCGGTCAGGAGGCCGCCGAGGTCCTGGCCGAACAGACCGTAAGTGACGCCGAGGGCCATGCCTGCGCCGAGGGCCGCGCGGCGCCAGCGCAGGGACAGGACGGCCAGCCCGATCGCCAGCTGGGCCAGGGCCGCCGCCACGGCGAACACGGCGCCGTGCCCGGCCAGCAACTGCCCGGCGTGGTGGTTGAGCGCGGCGAGCCATCCCGGCTCCCCGTTGCCGGCATCGGCTACTTCGGCGGCCGGCACCACCGCCGCGTGGTTGGCCCCTTCCAGTTCGAGCAGCGCCAGGCCGGCCCACAAGACCGCCCAGCACCAGCGCGCGGCCGAGGCTCCGAGCAGGCCAGCGCCGGCGGCGGCGCCGTCGGCGGGGACACTGTCATCAGGGCGGCGCGGCCAGAGGATGACCGCGGCGAGCACATAGAGCAGGGCGGCTCCGGGGGCGCCGTTCAGCGCGCTGACGCCGGGCATGAGCAGGCCGCCCACCCCTTCGCCGGCTACCCAGACCGCCAGGGCCCAGGCGATCGACACTGGCCGCGTCACCCGGGCCGTGCGCGCCCACAGCAGCCCGGCCCCGATCAGGACCTGCACCGTCGCGAATGCGGCGTTCCAGATGACCGGATGGGTCCCGGCCAGGCTGGACACGCGGTAGAGCACGGCGGACAGCGGGCCGGGCAGGCCCATGTTGGCCATGCCGAGCATGCCGGGCAGGAACGCCTTGCTGAACATGTAGGGCTGGAACTGCAAAGCGCCGTCCAGCAGCCAGATGCCACCCAGGGCCATCTCGAGCCGCCGCCGGCGGCTGGCGGCCGCTGGTGCCGCGCCCCGCGCCCGGGGCCCGGCACCAGCCCGCCGGACGGTAGTCGTGCTCACCGGACGCTGGTAATCAGCCGACGGTGATCTGCACGTCCATGCCCTGGGCCTTGTGGCCGGGCACCCCGCAGAAGACGTCATAGGTGCCCTTGGCCAGGGTGACCGTGACCGATGCCGACTGCCCCGGGGACAGCAGGCCCGGGGTCTTCGCCTGGCTCATCCCCGGGCCGTTGATGACGAGGTTGTGCTGCACCTGGCCCTTGTCGACCGCGACGAACGTGTACTTGCCCGGGCGGAACGTCTTCTGGGAGAGCGCGATATGGAATTCGGTCTCCGTGGCCTTCACCATCGTCG
>JAOPYP010000438.1 GCA_025964635.1 Actinomycetes bacterium
GCGTTCTACGGCCTGTCCACGATGATGACGTGGAACGCCTGGTTCGAGATCCAGCTCGCGCTCGGCGCGATCTTCATGCCCCTGGCCCTGGAGGCCGCGGTGCGGCTGGGGCGGCGGCCTGGCTGGCGGCAGGCGGTGATCCTGGGCGTCGTGCTGGGCACCGGGCTGCTCACCGACCTGGAATCGTCGATCATGACCGGGGCCGTGGCGGTCGCGGCCCTGCTGCCCTGGCTGGTCCGCCGGGTGGCCCGCGGCGGGGTCCCGGCCCGGGTCAAGCTGCGCCTGGCCGGCGTGGCGGCAGCCGTGACCGCCGTCATCGCGAGCCCGCAGCTCATCACGATGGCCCAGCAGGCGATGGCCGGCGACGCGTCGGTATCGCCGAGCGCCCTCGCGGCGGACTACCGCAGCTCCGGGGCGGCCCTGCAGCAGATCTTCGCTCCCTCGCCGCGGGTCGGCGCGTTCGGGCTGAAGAGCGTGGCCACGTACTACTACAACTCGGGCCCGCACAGCGCCACGCTCACGGCCTACGGCGTGGTCCTGACCGCCCTGGCCCTGCTCGGTCTGGTGGTGTGGTGGCGGCGCCGCAGCGCCCGCCTGCTCGCCCTGTTCTGGCTGGCCGCCACCTGGCTGGCCCTGGGCACCGGCATCATCATCGGCAGCCACCGCTACGTGCCGCTCGCCCTGATCTCGCACGGCGAGCGGCTGTCGGCGATCATGCCGTACACCTGGATGGTCCGGAACCCGCTGCTGTCCTCCTTCCGTGAAGCCAACCGGATCACTGAACTGGGGGTGCTGGCCGCGGCGCTGCTCGCGGCCGCCGGGGTGAACTGGCTGCGCTATCACGCCCGGCCGGCCCTGGTCGCCGTTCTCGCGCTCGGCATCCTGGAAGCGGGCAGCGTCGGCGTCGGCCAGATCCCGCAGTACACCGCCACCATCCCGACGGCCCTGCCCGGCCTGGACCGCCCGATCGCCGCCGACCATTCCGGGTCGATCGTCGTGGATGTGCCGCTCGGCGTGCGCAGCGCCGTGCCGCTGCCCTTGCAGGGAGCGGCCTTCAATCCCGAGGCCGAGGTGCAGGCGGTCGCCGATGGTCATCCGCGGGCGGTGGCCTACATCTCGCGGCTGCCCGAGTCTGTCCTGGCCGCGGTCAAACGGCACCCGTTCTACGCGGATCTGCTCAACGCCCAGCGAGAGCCCGGGGTCGTCTATCGCGCCCTGCTGGCCAGCAAGGCTGATCCGGCGTGGCTCCAGGCGGCCCGGCTCGACGCGCGCCGCATGCATATCGGCTGGGCCATCGTCTGGTCGCAGACCCCGGTGATCCTGCACTATCTGCAGGCGGTCGGCTTCCGATTCGCCTACCGGGCCGACGGGACGCCGGTCTACCGGCTGGGCGGCGACTCCGCGCGCGCGACCTCCCGGGCGCCCTGACGGCCGCGGTAGCGCGTCAGCCCGCGGTGCCCGCCTTCCGGGAGCCGTTCAGGGGCGCGGCCTCGGCCGCACCGGGCGACTGGGTTCCCGGCACGGCGGCGGTGCCGGAGGCCGCGGGCAGCGCGGGCGGAGCCTCAGAGGCGGCGACTTCGTCGGCCCCGGCGGACGCGGGCTCGGGGCTGGTGCCTGGGGCTGCGCGGTCAAAGAAGCGCAGCAGCTCCACCGGGAACGGCATGACGAGGGTGCTGTTCTTCTCGGCCGCGACCTCGACGACGGTCTGCAGCAGCCGCAGCTGCAAGGCCGCGGGGTCGGCCGCCATGACGGTGGCGGCCTGGGCCAGCTTCTTGGAGGCCTGGTACTCGCCGTCAGCGGCGATGATCCGTGCGCGGCGCTCCCGCTCGGCTTCGGCCTGCCGGGACATCGAGCGCTTCATGGATTCGGGCAGGGAGATGTCCTTGACCTCCACACGCTCGACGCGGACGCCCCAGGGACCTTCGGTCGGGGCGTCGATGACGTCCTTGAGCTCGGCGTTGACCTGCTCCCGTTCGGACAGTAGCTGGTCCATGTTGCTGCGCCCGGTGACCGACCGCAGCGAGGTCTGGGCGACCTGCGAAACGGCGAAATGGTAGTTCTGCACGTTGATGATGGCCTTGAGCGGGTCGACGACCCGGTAGTAGACGACCGCGTCCACCTTCAGCGTGACGTTGTCCCGGGTGATCGTCTCCTGGGCGGGCACGCTGGCTACCGTGATCTGCATGTTGACCTTGGTCAGCCGGCTGGTGAACGGGTTGATCCAGGTCAGGCCGGGCTTGCGCACGCCCGCCTGGGCCTGCCCAAAGCGGAATACGATGCCCTGCTCGTACTGGCGGATGATCCTGAAGCCGAACATATCGGCCATCCCATCCCTGGCACAGATGTGCCCGGTTACCGGGCCCGCGGACGGCGCCGGCGTGACTGTCGGCGTTCGGAATGCCCACGGCCCTGCTTTCATCATCACACATCCCGGGGCCTGGACGGGACGCCGGTCCGTCCGGCGCGATCACCCGGCAGAGCGGACCCCCCGAAGGGATTTGCTAAGGTCCCCGGCGTGACTGGTCCGGTGGTGAAAACTGACCTGGGTCTGCGGCCGCCGCCTACCGCGCCGGACTCACCGCGCCGGACTCACGCTGCCGCACGCACCGTGCCGCACGCACCGGGCTGGCGGGCGGAGGGCTGGCCGGTCAGGCCACCCGGCGCCAGCCGAGCTCCGAGGCCTTCCAGCGGGCGATGGCCTTGTGCTCGCTGACGACCTTGACTTCCCGCAGATGCAGGCCGGGGTTGTGCATGGCCTGTTCGGCCCCGGCCATCCCCTCGCCGGGAGACGGCTGCGGGATCTCGTGCTTCGCTCCGGACTGCTCGACGAGGACCAGGTTCGCCGGCCGGCCATCCTGGGTCATATCGGTCTGTGCACTCACACCATGTATGACGCTGCTCCGTTCCCTGCTGTTCCCGGAGCCGCTATGGCGTGCGGCACACCAGAGTTCACCGGGCGGGCCGCTGCGCCGCCGGCGCGTGCGTACCACCCGGTCGCAGGCAGGCCCCAACTGCGGCCAGGCCGGTCGGATTCCTTACCCCTTCTGGTGCTCCAGGGCGCGGCGGGTCAGGACGCGGGCCAGATGCTGGCGGTAGGCGCGGTCGGCGTGGATGTCCTCGGCCGGGTCGGTGCCCTCGGCGGCCATCGCGGCCGCGTCCGCGACGCTGGCCCCGCCGGCGAGCGCCTGCTCCGCCGCCGTGGCCCGGACCGGCACCGGGCCCATGTTGGCCAGGGCGATCCGGCCGCCAGCCGCCGCGACCCCCACGATGGCCCAGTCGTTGGCCCGCCGGACGAACTTCTGGTACCCCCAGTCCGGGCCCGGGTGGCGCGGCACCCGGACCGCGGTGAGCAGCTCGTCGGGTTGCAGGCTGGTCTCGAAGAACCCGGCGAAGAAGTCGTCCGCGGCGACCGTGCGGCGGCCGGCCGGGCCGGAGATCTCCATGGAGCCGCCCAGCGCGACCAGCGCCATCGGCAGGTCGGCCGCCGGGTCGGCGTGCGCGAGGGAGCCGCCGATTGTGCCCCGGTGCCGGATCTGCGGGTCACCGACCTGCGCCGCGGCGTAGGCCAGCAGGGGGGTCTGCGACCGGACCAGGTCGGAGGCGGCGACGTCGGCGTGGCAGGTGGTGGCGCCGATCACGAGGTCGTCGCCGTCGGCCCGGATGCCGGCCAGCTCCTCGACCCGGCCGATGTCGATCACGACCGACGGGACCGCCAGCCGCAGCTTCATCATCGGCAGCAGCGAATGCCCTCCGGCCAGCAGCTTCGCGTCCTCCCCGTGGCGGGCCAGCAGGTCCAGGGCGTGCCCGGCGGATTCGGCCGCCTCGTACTGGAACGGCGCGGGGATCATGCGCTCATCGATCCGGCCGCGGACAGCACGGCCCGGACGATGTTGTGATAGCCGGTGCACCGGCAGAAGTTGCCCTCCAGGCCCTCCCGCACCTCCGCCTCGGTCGGGTGCGGGTTCTCCGCCAGCAGCCCGGCGGCCGCCATCACCATGCCCGGGGTGCAGAAGCCGCACTGCAGACCGTGCTCCTGGCGGAACGCCTGCTGCACCGGATGCAGCTCGCCGCCGGCCGCCAGGCCTTCCGCCGTCGTGATCTCCTGCCCGGCCGCCTGCACCGCGAGCATCGTGCAGGATTTCACCGACTTCCCGTTCAGCAGCACCGTGCAGGCTCCGCAGGACGTGGTGTCGCAGCCAACATTCGCGGCCCGCAGCCCGCACTGCTCCCGCAGGTAGTGCACCAGCAGCAGGCGCGGCTCCACCTCGTCGGACCGCGGCTCCCCGTTGACCGTGAGCTTGATCTGCATCTACGCGTCCTTCCCGGTGGATACTTCCTGCAGGGCCTGCCACACCCGCTGCGGGGAGGCGGGCATGTCAATATGCCGCACACCGAGGTGCGCGAGCGCGTCGATGATCGCGTTCTGGACGGCGGGGGTGGCACCGATCGTCCCGGCCTCCCCGATGCCCTTGGCCCCGAGCGGGTTGTAGCTGGTCGGGGTGGCCATGTCGGCGAGCTCGAAGCTGGGCACCTCGGTGGCCGACAGGAACGGGTAGTCGGCGAAGCTCGCGGTCAGCGGGTTGCCGTCGGCGTCGTAGATGACCTCTTCCAGGAACGCCTGCGCCGCGCCCTGGGCGATGCCGCCGTGCCGCTGGCCCTCGGCCAGCAGCGGGTTGATCACCGTGCCCGCGTCATCGACGGTCACCACCCGGCGCAGCACCACCTTGCCGGTCTCGGTGTCCACGTCCACCACGGCCACGTGCGCCCCGAAGGGGAAGGTCGGGCCGGGGGCCCGGAAGACGCTGCGGA
The DNA here is from genome assembly GCA_025964635.1 of Actinomycetes bacterium. Lineage (GTDB taxonomy): Bacteria > Actinomycetota > Actinomycetes > Streptosporangiales > Streptosporangiaceae > RYN-230. Next base: position 4,810 of record JAOPYP010000438.1, read on the forward strand.
CGACCAGCCGCTCGGCCTCGGCCAGTGCGGCCAGCGGCACCGCCGCCTCCGGGTCACCCGCTACCTCGAACGCGCTGCGCTCAGGCTCGAAGACCAGGTCGGCGGGGTTGGCTTCCAGGGCCGTGGCGGCCCGCTCGCGGGCCACGTCGAGCAGTTCACGCGAGGCCTGCTGCACGGCCGCGCCGCCCTGCTGCAGGCTTCGCGACCCGCCGGTGCCGCCGCCCTCGGGAACCAGGTCCGTGTCCCCCCACTTCACGGTGATCTTGTCGACGGGGATGCCGAGCTCGTCGCTGGCCAGCATGGCCCACACCGTGGCGTGGCCCTGCCCATGCGGGGAGGTGCCGGTGAGGATCGTAGCGCTGCCGTCCGGGTGCACCTCGACGGTGGCGTTCTCCTGCGGGCCGCCGGCCTCCATCCCCGGTCCGGTGATCTCCACGTAGCTGGCCAGGCCGATGCCGAGCTGGATCACCTCGGCGGCGGCACGCCGCCTGGCCTGCTCCTCCCGGAGGGAGGGGTAGCCGGCCGCATCCAAGGCCGTGTCCAGGGCGGTCACGTAGTCGCCGCTGTCGTACACGGCGCCGAACGCGGTCGTGTGCGGCTCGGTGAACTTGGCCAGCAGGTTCTTCCGCCGCACCTCGGCCGGGTCGAGGCCGGTCTCGGCGGCGAACAGGTCGATGGCCCGCTCCACCGCCGCCGTGGCCTCGGGCCGTCCGGCGCCGCGGTACGCGCCGACCGGGGTGGTGTTCGTCACCACCGACCGCGCTACCGCCTCGGCCCGTGGGATCGCGTACGGCCCGGGCGCCATCAGGATGGTGAGGGCGGGCAGGAACGCGCCGAACCGCGGATAGGCGCCGGAATCCTGCAGGATCTCCAGCCGGTACGCGGCCACCGTGCCGTCCCGGCTGCCGCCGATGGTGACCTTCTGGCGCTGCGCGCGGCCGTGCGTCATCCCGAGCAGGTTCTCGTTGCGGGTCTCGGCCCAGCGGGCCGGGCGGCCCAGCTGCCGGGCCACCCAGCACACCACCGCGTGCTCCGGGTCGGCGCCGAACTTGGCCCCGAAGGCGCCGCCCACATCCGGGGTGATGATCCGCAGGGTGGCGGGGTCGATCGCGAGCATGGCGGCCAGCGCGTCCCGGGTGCCCTGCGCACCCTGGTTCGGGATCCAGGCGGTCAGCCGGCCGTCCTCGGTCCAGACGGCCGCGGCGGCCCGGGTCTCCATCGGGGCGGGCGCTACCCGCTGGTTGACGATGGTCCGGCTGACCACGACCTCGCACCCGTCGAACAGGTCGGCTTTCAGCGCGGACGCATCGCCGAAGGTGGCGGCAACGTTCGCGCCGGCCTCGGGGAACAGCAGGGCGGGCGAGCCGTCCGCGGCCCCGGTCAGATCCACCACGGCGGGGAGCGGGTCGTAGTCGGCGCTGACCAGCTCGGCCGCGTCCTCACCCTGGTACGGGTCCTCGGTGATCACGACGGCCACCGGCTCGCCGACGTAGCGCACCACGTCCCGGGCCAGCAGCGGCTGGGCCATCCGCCCGTCGACCATGCCCGGCATGGGCGGGGCGAGCGGCGGCAGGTCAGCCAGATCGGCCCCGGTGAACGCGGCGATCACGCCGGGCGACTCCAGGGCCGCGCTGACATCGACCGAGGTGATCCGGGCGTGCGCGATCGGGGACCGGACGAAGAACACGTGGCCCGCGCCGGCCAGCCGCTCGTCGACCACGTCGTCGGTGTAGACCCCGCCGGTGGTCAGGAAGCCGGGGTCCTCCGTCCGCAAGACCCGGGTACCCAGAATGCTCAC
>JAOPYP010000444.1 GCA_025964635.1 Actinomycetes bacterium
GTTCGGTTCGGGTGGCCATCGTTGGCGTGGGTAACTGCGCCAGCTCCCTGATCCAGGGCGTGGAGTACTACAAGGATGCCGATCCCGGGGACCGGGTTCCTGGGCTGATGCACGTGTCCTTCGGCCCGTACCACGTGCGGGACGTGGAATTCGTCGCCGCCTTTGACGTGGACGCGAAGAAGGTGGGCCGTGATCTCGCCGAGGCCATCCTGGCCAGCGAGAACAACACCATCAAGATCTGCGATGTCGCGCCCACCGGGATCACGGTGCAGCGCGGCCCGACGCTTGACGGGCTGGGCGAGTACTACCAGGAGATGATCTCCGAGTCCGCCGACCCGGCCGTGGATGTGGTGCAGGTCCTCCGCGACTCGGGCGCCGATGTCCTCGTGTCCTACCTGCCGGTCGGCTCCGAGCAGGCCGACCGCTTCTACGCGCAGTGCGCCATCGACGCCGGCGTGGCGTTCGTGAACGCGCTGCCGGTGTTCATCGCCTCCGACCCGGAGTGGGCCGGGAAGTTCACCGCGGCGGGCGTGCCGATCATCGGGGACGACATCAAGTCCCAGGTAGGGGCCACCATCACGCACCGGGTGCTGGCGAAGCTCTTCGAGGACCGCGGCGTCGAGCTGCTGCGCACGTACCAGCTCAACTTCGGCGGGAACATGGACTTCATGAACATGCTGGAGCGCAAGCGCCTCGTGTCCAAGAAGGTGTCCAAGACCCAGTCGGTCACCTCGCAGATCCCGCACGAGATGGAGAAGGCCGCCGTGCACATCGGCCCGTCCGACCACGTGCCCTGGCTGGACGACCGGAAGTGGGCCTACATCCGGCTGGAGGGACGGGCGTTCGGCGACGTCCCGCTCAACCTCGAGTACAAGCTGGAAGTCTGGGACTCCCCGAACTCGGCAGGCGTGATCATCGACGCGATCCGGGCGGCGAAGATCGCCAAGGATCGCGGCATCGGCGGTCCGATCAACTCCGCGGCGTCGTACTTCATGAAGTCGCCCCCGGAGCAGTACGACGACGACACCGCGCGCGACCTCGTGGAGCAGTTCATCCGCGGCGACATCGAGCGCTGACCCACCCGGCCCCGGATCGGCACGTGCCCCCGCCCGTCCAGGCGGGGCACGTGCCGTTTCCATGCCCTGGCCCGTACGGGAACACTGCCGGGGCGCCATTGGCGGGGGTTACCCGGAGGATCGTCGCCCGTAGTCTGTGCGGGTGACCGTCCTGGCCGCCGTCAAGGCGATGCTGCGCGGCCGGCGAACCGGCTCGTCCTTCCTCGCCGAGCTGCGGAGCGTGCTGCGGGAGCGGGACTTCCGGCGGCTGTTCGCGACCCGGCTGATCTCGCAGACCGGGGACGGTATCTTCACCGCCGGGCTCGGCTCGTACGTGTTCTTCAACACCACCTCGTTCCCGAACCCGGCCTCGGCCGCGGCGGCGTTCGCTGTCCTGTACCTCCCGTACTCGCTGATCGGGCCGTTCGCGGGGGTGTTCATCGACCGCTGGTCGCGGCGCCAGATCCTGGTCTGGTCAGCGCTGCTGCGCACCGCGTTCGTGGTGCTGACCGCCGCACTGGTCGGCTCGGGCAGGCTGGGCGTCCCGCTGTACGCCGGCGTGCTGCTGGTCCTGGGGGTCAACCGGTTCTTCCTGTCCTCGCTGTCCGCCGCGCTGCCGCACGTGGTGGCGCAGGACAAGCTGGTCATGGCCAACTCCGTGTCGCCCACCGCGGGCGGCATCATGGCCGCGGTCGGCGGGATCGCCGGCCTGGGCGTCCACGTGGCCACGGGCGGCGGCCGGGCGGGCTCCGCCATCACCCTGCTGGTGGGCGGCGGCTGCTACCTCCTGGCCAGCCTGGTGGCCAGGACCATGCCCCGCGCGCTGCTCGGTCCCGCCCGCGAACCGGGTAAGCGGCCACCGGGCCGGGTACTGGGCGAGTTCGCCCTCGTGCTCACCGGGCTGGCCGCCGGGGCCCGGTACGTGCTCCGCCGCCGCGGGCCGGCCGCGACGCTGGGGGCCACCGGCGGAAACCGGTTCCTCTACGGCATCTTGTTCCTGATGTCGATCCTGCTTTACCGGAACTACTTCTACCGCTCGGCCGGGGCCAACATCGCGCTCAGCCACTACACCGTGCTGGTCATCGCCTCCGCGCTCGGCTACGCCTGCGCGGCGCTCATCACCCCGCGGCTGACCAAGGTGCTCAGCAAGCCAGCCTGGATCACGGTCCTGCTCGCCGCCGGCGCGGTCATCAGCGGCCCGCTGGGCGCGACCTTTAACCAGGTGGCGTTCCTGATCATCGGGTTCGGCCTGAACCTGGTGGGGCAGGGGATCGCGATCTGCGCGACCACCGTCCTGCAGGAGGAGGTGGACGATGAGTACCGGGGCCGCGTGTTCTCCTTCTACGACATGACGTTCAACATCACGTTCGTGGCCGGGGCCGCGCTGAGCGCGGCGTTCATGCCCGTCACCGGGCGGTCGGCGGCCATCATCGGCCTGGTCGCGGTGGGATACGCGGTTGCCGCGGCGGCGTTCTGGGTGGCCGGCCGGCTGCCTTCGCCCGAGGGCGGGGACGGTCAGCCGCCGTCCTCCGGGGCCGGCGGCGCCCCGAGTCCCTCGCCCTCGGCCCAGCGCAGCAGCTCATGAGTGGCCCGCTCTTTGCCCAGCGGGCCGTGCTCCATACGCAGTTCCAGCAGGTACTGATAGGCCCGCCCGACGAGGGGGCCGGGCGGCAGGCCCAGGATCGTCATGATCTCGTTACCATCCAGGTCGGGCCGGATCTTCTTGAGCTCCTCCTGGGCGCTGAGCGTGAGGATGCGCTCCTCCAGGCCGTCCTGGGCCCGGGCCAGGCGGGCAGCTTTGGCCTTGTTCCGGGTGGTGCAATCGGCCCGGGTCAGCACGTGCAGGCGGGTCAGCAGCGGCCCGGCGTCGCGCACGTAGCGGCGGACCGCGGCGTCCGTCCACTCTCCCGGACCGTACCCGTGGAACCGCAGGTGCAGCGCGATCAGGGTGGTCACGTCGGCTACCACCGAGGACGGGAAACGCAGCGCCTTCAGCCGGGACCGGGCCATGGCCGCGCCGACCACCTCGTGATGGTGGAAGGCCACCCGCCCGTCCGGGAGCCTCGAGCGGGTCTTGGGCTTGCCGATGTCGTGCAGCAGCGCGGCCAGCCGGACCACCAGGTCCGGCTGCATCCCGTAGCGCTCCTCCAGCTCGGCGGACTGCTCCAGCACGGTCAGCGAATGCTGGTACACGTCCTTGTGCCGCATGTGCTCATCGGTTTCCAGCCGCAGCTTGGGTACTTCGGGCAGCACCACGTCCGCCACCCCCGTGTCCACCAGCAGCTCGATCCCGCGGACCGGGTCGTGCGGGCGGGGGGCCAGCAGCAGCTTCTGCAGCTCATCACGGATCCGCTCCGCGGACACCACCGCCAGCCGCGGGGCCAGCTCCCGCATGGCCGCGGCCACCTCCGGGGCCACGGTAAAGCCGAGTTGCGCGGTGAAGCGGGCCGCGCGCATTATCCGCAGCGGGTCGTCGGTGAACGACTCCTCGGGGCTTCCCGGCGTGCGCAGCACCTTGTCCCGCAGGTCACGCAGGCCGCCGAACGGGTCCACCAGCTCCAGTGACGGCAGCCGGGCCGCCATCGCGTTCACGGTGAAGTCACGCCGCCGCAGGTCGGCCTCCAGGGAGGTGCCGTACCGGATGCCCGCGGGCTTCCGCGAGTCCGGCACATACGTCTCGCTGCGGTAGGTGGTGATCTCGAGGATGGTGTCGCCCTTCCGCAGCCCCACCGTGCCGAAGTCGATGCCGGTTTCCCAGACCCGGTCCGCCCAGTCCCGCACCATGGCCAGGACCTGCGGCGGTGTCGCGTCCGTGGCCAGGTCCAGGTCGCTGTGCGCCCGGCCGAGGAACACGTCCCGGACCGGGCCGCCCACCAGTGCCAGCTCGTGCCCGTTGCGGGCGAAAATGCGGCCCAGCTCCGCGGCGGGCTCGGCCGTCCTGCGCAGCAGCGCTGTGGCGGCCTTCCGCTGCTGCGGGCTGAAGGGCGTGGTATCCGGCACGGGCATTGAGGGTAGGGGGTATAGGTGGGCCGGGGGAAATCCACGGAGCCCGGACGCATCTTGGAAGAGCACTCAGGGAACGGCAATAGCATTTCCGGCATGCCGCGTCAGTGCCCAACGCAGCACGACCAGAGGTCAGCCAGGCCGGCGTGGCCTGGCGTGGCCCGGCGTGGCGCACTGGCCTGCGCGTTCGCCGCGCTGATGGCTGCGGGGCCCGCCCTGGCCGGCAGTGCCGCCGCCGCGGTCACGTCCCGGGGAGGCACTGCGGCCACCTCAGGCACGCTCAGCTCAGGCACGCTCGCCTCAGGCACGCTCAGCTCAGGCAGGGGCGCGGCGGTCAGCTCACGCGCGGCGAACTCGCGGACCGCCGCGGCGGCGCAGCACGTGACGATCGGCATCAGCTCGGTGAGCCCGCAGGTCGCCCGGCCCGGGCGTGCGGTCACCGTGCAGGGCACGGTCAGCAACCCGACCCGGACCGCGGTGTCCGGCCTCACCGTCCAGCTCTGGTCGTCCAGCTTCAAGCTCACCAGCCGTTCTGCGCTCACCGAGTACGCCGCCGGGAACCTGCCCGGCGCGGACCGCCCGGTGATCGGCGCCCTGGCCCAGTTGCCCGGAACCCTGGCGCCGGGAGCGGTCCGCCAGTGGTCGATCAGGATTCCCGCCAGCAGCCTGGCCCTGACCTCGTTCGGCGTGTACCCGCTCGCGGCCGTGGCGGATTCGGGCGGCATCGCGCTGACCACCGACCGCACGTTCCTGCCGTTCTGGCCGGGGTCCGCGGCCGCGGCCGGGCTGAGCCAGCGGATGAAGATCGCCTGGATCTGGCCGATCTTCAGCGCACCCGAGCAGGCCGCCTGCCAGTCCCTGCTCAACAATGGCCTCGCCAGCAGCCTGGCCGGTGGCCGGCTCAGCCGGCTGCTCACGGCAGGCACCACGCCGGACGCCGTCCGCGCCAAGCTGACCTGGGCTATCGACCCCAGCGTGCTGGCCGGCGCCGGGGTCATGCGCAGCAGTTACCGGGTGAGCGCGACGCCCGGCTGTTCCGGTGCGATCACCAAGCGGGCCAGCCCGGCCGCCCGAACCTGGCTATCCGGGCTGCGCTCGGTGACCGCGCAGCAGGATTACTTCGTCACCCCCTACGCGGACGTGGACATGTCCGCGCTGACGCACGCCGCCATGAACACCGACTTGCAGCGGGCCCAGGAGAAGGGCACCGACGTGGCGCGCCAGTACCTGGGCGGCACGCAGCGGCCGGTCTCACCGGCCGTCGGCACGATCGCCTGGCCGGCTGACGGGTTCGCCGACTACGGGGTCCTCGGCAACCTGGCCGCGGACGGCTGGCACTCGGTGGTCCTGAACGACACCCTGATGCCGCCGAGGACGGCGGCCGGGTACACGCCCAGCGCCATCACCAGGGCCCTGGACGGGGTGGACGGCGGCCTGAACGTGGCCCTGTCCGACAGCGGGCTCAGCCAGGTCCTGGCCGGCGCCCCGACCCCCGCCCAGGCCCGGCCGGCCAGCAGCCAGTCCGCGGGCAGCCAGTCCGCCAGCACGGCGCAGGCCAGCACGGCGGCGGGCTCGTTCGCGACCGAGCAGCGCTTCCTGGCCGAGACCGCGATGATTGTCGCCGAGGCCCCGGCCACCCCCCGCTCCGTGGTGATCACCCCGCCCCGCCAGTGGAACCCGTCGCCCGCCCTGGCTGCGGCCCTGCTGGCCGAGAGCGATAACGCTCCCTGGCTGCGCCCAGCCAGCCTGGCCGACCTCATCACCGCGAAGTCCTCCGCCGGACAGGTACCGCGGATGCCGCCGCCCTCAGAGAAGTTCGCCCCGGGGGAACTGCGCCGGTCCCTGCTCCGTAAGGTCAAGGGCCTGGAGGGCACCATCCGGCAGCAGGCCAGCATGTTCCGCCAGCCGGCGTCCAGCTACCTGGCCGGGGCGGTGGCCGCGGTGGAATCGTCCGCCTGGCGTGACAACCCGGCCCAGGCGAAGGCCCTGCTCGCGTCGGTGTCGGGGTACCTGGCCACGCAGGAACGGCAGGTCCGCATCATCGACACCGGGCAGGACACCCTGACCGGCAAATCCGGCCCGGTCCCGCTGTCGATCAACAACCGGCTGGACCAGTCGGTCACGGTGCTGCTGCGGGTGCATGCGCCGTCGGACCGGATGACCGTCCACCCTGCCGTGACCACGGTCACCATCGGGCCGCATCAGCAGCGGATCGTAGTAATCAAGGTCCGGTCGGCGGTGGCCGGCTCCACCGTGCTCAGGCTGAGCCTGGCCGCACCGAACGGGGCGCCGCTTCCCGGGACCGACGCGCAGCTCAGCGTGGATTCCACCCACTTCGGCACCACGGCCATGGTCATCGTGGCCATCGCCATCGCGGTGTTCGTGGTCACCGCGATCGCCCGGGCCGTCCGCCGTGGCGGCGGCATCAGGGGCGCGTTCCTGCCGTCCCATCAGAGTCCTGACCCAGGTCAGGACGCGAACGGTGCGGAACCCTCCGGATCGCCCGGCGAAACGGATACCGTCGTCTCCGAGCCTGCCCGTGATCACGACACACCCGAGGAGCCGGATGAGTACGCCAGCGCCCCAGGCCGGGTGGACCGCCCCTGAGGGCGGCCGGGGGCACCGCCGTGCCCCCGGCCGGCATCAGGGCGCGGCCCACGCGGGCAGCCCGGGCGGCGGCGTGATCCAGGGCAGCGACCCCGGCTACCCCGCAGAGGCACCCCCCGGCGGCCCGGGCCAGCCAGCACCCCCCGGCGGCCCGGGCCGGCCCGCTCCCGGGCCGGAGGGCGGCAGCAGCCTGCTCCGCTCCAGCTCCTTGATGGCCGTGGGCACGCTGGCCTCGCGCGGCACTGGCTTCCTGCGCACGGTGATACTCGTCTACGCGCTCGGCGTGACCGTGAACAGCGTGGGGAACGCGTACAACAACGCCAACACGCTGCCCAACGCGGTGTACGACCTCATGCTCGGCGGCATCCTGACCAGCGTGGTGGTCCCGCTGCTGGTCAGCGCGGCCAAGCGGGACAGAGACCGCGGTGAGGCCTACACCCAGCGGATGTTCACCCTGGCCACCGTGGCCCTGCTCGCGCTGACAGTGGTCGCCACCCTGGCCGCGAGCCTGCTGGTAGACCTGTATGCGCACGCGCTGACCGGGCCGGAACGGCACCTGACGGTGATCTTCGCCATCTTCTTCATCCCGCAGATCTTCTTCTACGGGGTGAGCTCGATGGCCGGCGGCGTGCTGAACGCCCGCAACCGGTTCGCCGCGCCCATGTGGACCCCGGTGATCAACAACATCGTGGTGATCCTGGTCCTGCTGCTGTTCATCGCGACCGGCGGTATCGGCACCCAGGCGGCCACCATCTCCGCGGCCCAGGTGCAGTTGCTTGGCTTCGGCACCACGCTCGGCATCGTCGCGCAGACCGCCGCGCTGTTCCCGGCCCTCCGCCGGGCCGGATTCCGGTGGCGGCCGCGCTTCGACTTCCGGCGGGCCGAGGTGGCGGAGATCCGCCGGATGGCTGCCCCGCTGTTCGGTTACATCGTGACGACCCAGGTCTCGTTCCTGGTGGTGCAGAACGTGGCCAACGCGGCGTCGACGCGGCCTGGTGCCAGCTACGACTCGTTCTCCACCTATAGCTACGCCTGGCAGCTGTTCCAGTTGCCCTACGCGATCGTTGGCATCTCGGTGATCACCGCCCTGCTGCCCCGGATGAGCGCGCACGCGGCCGAGCGCCGCTACCCGCTGGTCCGGGACGATTTCTCCACCGGGGTCCGGCTGTCTTCGGCGATCGTGGTGCCGGCCGCGCTGCTGCTCATCGTGCTGGGCGGCCCGCTGGCCGAGTTCCTGTTCAGGATCGTGCACGGAAGCACCACCGTGTCCGAGGCCCGCTACATCGGCGAGGTGTTCGGCATCTTCTCCCTCGGCCTGGTGCCCTACATGATGTTCCAGCTGCTGCTGCGGGTCTTCTACGCGCTGCACGATAGCCGCACGCCCATGTTCATCGGGGTCGCGGTCATGGCGGCCAACATCGGGATCAGCCTCCTGGTGCTGAACGTGGCCCCGGCCGGCCACGTGGTGGAGGGCCTGGGCGTCTCGTTCGGGGTGTCCAACGTGGTGGGCGCGGTGGTGTCCTGGCGCATCCTCAGCCGCCGCCTGGGCGGCCTGGCCGGCCGTCACATCGCGGACAGCCTCGGGCGGATGCACGCCGCGGCCGTGCCGGCCCTGCTGTTCGCGTGGGCGGTGACGTTCATGGTCGGCGTGCTCATCTCGCCCGGGCCGGTCTACGGGTTCGTCACCGTGTTCCTCGGCGGCAGCGGCGGTCTCCTGCTCTACCTGCTGTTCTCCCGCGCGCTCGGGATCGGCGAGGTGGCCGCGATGACGTCCACCGTGAAGGGCCGGCTGCATCGGTGAACGGCGCCGCGAGGACGCGGGCGGGTAACGCCGGTCACACCCGCACCGATGGCCCCAGGCGGGGCTATCCGGAGGCGACGCTGGTGTCTCTCACATGTAACGGTTTGCGGCAGCGGGGCATGCGGGACGCGTCCCGGAAGCCCGCGCGGCTTAGCATGGTGTCCAGCACCACGAGTGCGCGCTCGTCAACGTCCGCAGATCCGGGGGCTCGGAAGGAGGGTCGAGGGCCTGCCCCGCTCTTGACTTCAGGCCTATGAGCACCTTCATCTCGGAACCGGGGACCCGGCTCGGCGGCCGCTACCGGCTTGAGGACCGGGTCAGCGACGCCAGCGGCTGGGCGGCGTGGAAGGCCATCGACGAAACGCTGGCCCGGCCGGTGGCCGTGCTGACCTTCGCCCCGGGCTTCCCCCGGATCAGCGAGGTGCTCACCGCCGCCCGCGCGGCGAGCAGGCTGACCGACGCGCGGCTGGCCCAGGTCTTCGACGTGGAGGACGACTGGGACCAGGCGTACGTGGTGATGGAGTGGGTGGCCGGTGACTCGCTGGACGACCTGCTGGCCGACGGCCCGCTCGATCCCGCCCGGGGCGCCGAGATCGTGGCCGAGGCCGCCGAGGCCCTCGCCGCCGCGCACACCACCGGGGTGGCCCACCTCTGCCTGACCCCGCAGTCGCTGCGCTGGACGCCGGGCGGCGGCGTGAAGGTGCTGGGCACCGGCATCGACGCCGCCCTGTCCGACACGACCGCCGACGACCCGGCCGCGGCCGACACCCGCGGGCTGGCCATGCTCCTGTACGCGGCGCTGACCCGCTACTGGCCCGGACCCGGGATGGGAACGCTGCCGGCCGCCCCGCTCGCCGACGGCCGGCCGTGCAGCCCCCGCCAGGTGTGCGCCGGGGTACCCGCGTCCATCGACGAGGTCACGATCCAGGCGCTGTTCCAGCGTGACCGCCGCCGCGGCCCGCCGCTGACCACCCCCGCACTGTTCGCGGACGCGCTCGCCGAGGTGATCCCGGCCCCGCTCGCCCCGCCGCCCGCGGCGCCGCCGCCCCCCGGCCCGCGCACCGGCGGTTTCACCCGGAACGGGGAGTACGGGACGGCCGCTCCGTACTCGCCGAGGCCGCCGTCCGACTACCCGGACACCCCGGGATGGACGCCGTCCAACGGCGGCGGCGGATACCGGCCCGCCCGGCGGGGCGGGGGCCGGCCGATGCTCAGCCGGCTGGCCATCGTCCTGGTCGTCCTGCTCGTCCTCGCGGCCATCGGGACCGGGGTCTACAGCCTGACCCGGTCACACGGCGGCGCCGGGGCCGCCGGCAGGTCGGGCCGCGGCTCGGCCTCCCCGTCGGTGGCGGCGAGCACGGTACTCACGCCGGTCAGCGCGGGCGGCTTCGATGCGCTGGGCCTGGCCAACGACCCGGGAAACGAGGACAACGCCGGGGCCCCGATGGCCATCGATGGCGACAACACGACCGCCTGGCACACCCAGTTTTACGTCGGCAGTCCCCTGTTTGGCGGCCTGAAGACGGGCACCGGCCTCATCCTGGACATGGGCAAACCGGTCAGCCTCAGCAAGGTGGAGATCACCTTCGGTCCCGAGGCCGGAGCCAATGTGGCCATCATGGTGGGCAACAACAAGTCCGTCTCCTCCGCCGGCCTGGCCTCGTTCACCAAGGTGGCCAAGCGCAAGCACCTCGGCGGCGGCCTGCAGACCTTCACCGCCAGCAGCGCGGCCAAGGGGCGTTACGTGCTGATCTGGTTCACCAAGCTGCCGCCGCTGCAGGGCAGCGGCAACCAGTTCGAGGCCCTCATCTACAACGTCGTCGTGCGGGGATCGGGCTGAGCCGTGCCCGGGCAGCCCGGGCAGGCCAGGCCTGACCCCCGCGGGGTGCCGCAGGCCGGGCCCTCCGACAGCGACCTGCTGCGACGGCACGTCCAGGGCGACACCGAGGCTTTCGGCCTGCTGTTCCTCCGGCACCGTGAACGGCTGTGGGCGGTGGCCCTGCGCACGCTGGGCGAGCAGGAAGAAGCCGCGGACGCGCTCCAGGACGCGATGATCTCCGCGTTCCGGCGGGCCGCGGACTTCCGCGGCGAATCGGCCGTCACCACGTGGCTGCACCGCATCGTGGTCAACGCCTGCCTGGACCGGATCCGCCGCCGCGCCGCCCGCCCGGCGGCCAGCGGGATGGACGAGCAGACACTCGACGCCCTGGCCCAGGGGTCAGCGCTGGCCGACCCGGGGATCGACAAGGACACCGCGCTGGACGTGCTCGCCGCGCTGCGGACCCTGGCCCCGGAGCAGCGGGCCGTGCTGGTCATGGTGGACATGCTCGGCTACCCGGTGGCCGATACCGCCGAGATCCTGGGCATTTCCCCGGGCACGGTGAAGAGCCGCTGCGCCCGGGGCCGGGCCCGGCTGCTGCCGCTGCTGGCGCACCTGCGCAGGCCCGGGACCGGTTCGGCGGCCGGGCAGCCGGCTTCAGCCGGACAGGCGGCGGCCGTGCGGAACCAGCCAGCCGGACCGCGCGTCTCACCAGCCGAGGGAGCGGGTGAGAACCAGCCATGAGAGGGCACGTGGACGCGGAGTCCCTGGCGCTGTGCGCCGAGGGGCTGCTGAGCAGGCGCCAGAGCGCGCGGATCCGCTCCCACGTCGCCAGCTGCCCCGGGTGCGCCGCCGCGCAGGCCCGGCTGACCGAGGTCCCGGCGCTGCTCGCCCAGGTTCCCCTGCCATCGCTGCCGCCGGGGATCGCGGTCCGGCTGGACGCCGCGCTGAGCGCGGAGGTGGCCCGCCGCGCGGCCCAGGATCCCGGGGTCGTGCCGGAGCCCGCGGCGCCGGCGCCGCATCCGGACTCCGTCCCTGGCCCCGGGCCGGCCCGGCCCCGGACGGGCGGCCCGCGCCTGCGCTTCCCGGTCCCGGC
>JAOPYP010000449.1 GCA_025964635.1 Actinomycetes bacterium
TGCTCTTCCGATCTCCGGCCCGTCGCGTCCCGCGCGGCCCGGAGCCGCCGCCGGCCAGGCCGCGGTGGTGCCCCGCCAGCTGCCCGCCGGGGTGGCCCACTTCGCGGGACGCATCGCCGAGCTGGCCGAGCTGCAGACCTGGCAGCACGAGGCGGCCTCCGCCGACGGGACAGCCAAGGTCCTGGTCATCGGGGGGACCGCCGGGGCCGGCAAGACCGCCCTCGCGGTGCGCTGGGCGCAGCAGAGTGCCGGGGAGTTCCCCGACGGCCAGCTCTACGTGAACCTGCGCGGGTTCGACCCGTCCGGCACCCCGGTGGCCCCGGGCGACGCGCTGCGCTGGTTCCTCGGCGCGTTCGGGATCACCGAGGAGCAGATACCGGACAGCGTCGATGCGCAGTCCGCCCTGTACCGGAGCGTGCTGGCCGGCAAGCGGGTCCTGGTCATCCTGGACAACGCACGCGACGCCGCCCAGGTCCGGCCGCTGCTGCCCGGCAGCCCGTCCTGCCTGGCCCTGGTGACCAGCCGGGCGCGGCTGCCCGGGCTGGCCGCGACGGAAGGCGCCCGGCTGGTCCCCCTCGACGTGCTGACCGCTGACGAGGCTCATGAGCTGCTGGCCAGCCGGCTGGGGGAGCGGGCCCGCGCGGAAGCGGACGCGGCCCAGCAGCTGACGGAAGCGTGTTCCCGGCTGCCGCTGGCGCTGAGCATCGTGGCCGCCCGGGTGGCGGCCCGGCCGTACCTGCCGCTCGCCGACCTGGCCCGTGAGCTGGCCGACGCCCAGGGGCGGCTGGAAGCGCTGGACGCCGGGGATCCGGTGGCCAGTATCCGGGCCGTGTTCTCCTGGTCGTGCGAGCAGCTCAGCGGGCCGGCGGCGCAGATGTTCCGCCTGCTGGGGCTGCATGCGGGGCCAGACGTGACGATCGAGGCGGCCGCGAGCCTGGCCGGGGTGGGCCGCGGCGCGGCGGCGGCGGCGGTCGGGGAGCTGGCGGATGCTCACCTGATCGCGGAGCACGCGCCGGGCCGGTACGCGTTCCACGACCTGCTGCGGGCGTACGCGGCGTACCTGGCCCGGATCACCGACAGCGACGCGGAGCAGCATGAGGCCGTGCACCGGGTACTGGACCACTACCTGCACACCGCGTACGCCGGCAGCCGGGTGCTCAACCCGGTCCGGTCGCACATCACCCTCGAGCCGCCGCGGCCGGGGGTCGTTCCGGACCTCCTCAGCTACGCGAGTGAGACGCTGGCCTGGTTCGAGGCCGAGCGCCAGGTGCTGATCGCCGCCATCGCCCAGGCCAGTGACGGAGGCTTCGACCAGCACGCGTGGCGGCTGCCGTGGGCGGTATGGCTGTTCTTCGACCGTGCCGGTTACTGGCACGACCAGGTCGCCATCCAGCGCACCGCGATCGACGCCGCGGAGCGTCTGGGCGACCTGGCGGCGCAGGCGCGCGCCTACCGCGATCTCGGGGCCACCGTGGGGCGGCTGGGCCAGCTCGCCGAGGCCCGTGGCTACTGCCGCCAGGCTCTCGACCTGCACCGGCAGGCAGGCGACCGGCTCGGCGAGGCCCTCGCGCACAACGAGATCGCGGTGCTGGCCGAGCAGCAGGGCCGGCTCGCTGAAGCACTGGGTCATGCCCAGCTGTCCCTGAACCTGTACCGCCAGGAAGGCCACGAGCAGGGCCTGGCCAAGATGCTCAACGGCGTCGGCTGGATCCACGCGCAGCTCGGGGACTACGAGCAGGCGCTGGAGTTCTGCGAGCAGGCGCTGGGCATGTACCGGGGCCGCGGTGACCCGCTGAACGAGGCGGCGACCTGGGACAGCGTGGGGTTTGCGCTGCTGCACCTGGGCCGGCTGGACGAGGCCATCAGCTACCTGCGTACCGCGCTGAACATCGTCGACGGACTCCGCACCGGGTACTACGAGACCACCATGCTGGTTCATCTCGGCGATGCCTATCACGCCGTCGGCGATCTGGGCCTGGCCCGCCAGTCGTGGCAGGAAGCCCTGAACATCCTGGAAGGCCTGAACCACGCCGACGCGGATCAGGTCCGGGCCCGGCTGCAGGGCGCGGAGCCCCCGGGCCCCGGCGTCCCCGCCGCCACGGCCGAGGCCGCGCTGGGCAGCCGGCTACGCGCTGACCAGGCTGTCGGCGCCTGACATACCGTCGCTAAACCGCGCTACCGGGACGTTACCGGCCGGTCGCATACTTTAAGAGTGCACCTACCCCCCCCGGTGCACCCCCTGCCGGGGCCGTCTTCGGACGGCCCCGGCGCCGGACCTCCGGCTTCCACTTGGAAGCCGGGGGGTCCCCGGCCCCTCTCTCTCCTTCCCGGCCCCCCCGGCGTTCACCGACCCGGGTTCGCAGCCCTGAGCGCCGGATCCGTGCCGGTCAGATGCCGCTCCTTCCGTACTGACCCGGCCAGGGGCAGTCAGCGCGGCACGCGGCCGTTACGGTGCAGGAGTGAGTGCGCGCCGAAGAACAACACCGGCCGGGGAACTGGCCCGGATGGGATTCGCTGACGCGGCCCGGGCGGAACGGCTGCTCAGCGAGGATCTGGCCCTCGATCCCGAGGGGGCCGATGCTGACCTGCTGACCTCGCTGGCCGCCGCCGCCGACCCCGACCTGGCCCTGACCACGCTGGCCCGGATGCCGCTCAGCGGCGACCTGCTCGCCGCGCTGCGCGCCGACGCCGGGCTGCGGAGCCGGCTCACCGCGGTACTCGGCGCCAGCGCCGCGCTCGGCGACCACCTGGCCCGCCATCCGGAGGACTGGCAGGTGCTGAGCGGCCCGGACGCGCTGCGCGGCCCGGGGGCGGCCGAGCTGCGCGCCGACCTGCTGATGGCGGTGGGCGCCAAGCCCGACGACCCCGAGCCGGTCGCCGGCCCGGCCGGCGCGCAGGACGGGAACCCGGCTACCGCGCCAGTCACGCCACTGGCCGCCGCCTACCGGCGGCGGCTCCTGCACCTGGCCGCCCGGGACCTGACGGGCGCCGTCACCGTGGACGAGACCGCGGCCGAACTGGCCGACCTCGCCGCCGCGGCCCTGGAGGCGGCCCTGGCCATCGCCCGGTCCCAGCTGCCCCCCGGCTCGGCTCCGGCCCGGCTGGCCGTGATCGCCATGGGCAAGTGCGGCGGGCATGAGCTCAACTACGCCAGCGACGTAGACGTGATCTTCGTGGCTGCCCCCGCCGGGCCCGCCGAGCCCGGGCCGGACGCGGCGGAGGCCGGGGCGGCCGCGCTCAGCACCGCGACCCGGCTGGCCGCGGGCCTGGTGCGGACCTGCTCGCAGAGCACCGCCGAGGGTGCCCTGTTCCCCGTGGACCCCAACCTCCGGCCGGAAGGCCGCGACGGCCCGCTGGTCCGCACCCTGGCCAGTCACGTCGCGTACTACCAGCGCTGGGCCAAGACATGGGAGTTCCAGGCGCTGCTCAAGGCCCGCCCGGTGGCCGGCGACCGTGAGCTGGGCCAGGCCTACCTCGACGCGCTCAGCCCGATGGTCTGGCAGGCCTCCCGGCGCCCCAACTTCGTCGCGGACGTGCAGGCCATGCGGCGCCGCGTGATCGGCAACCTGGCCCCCGGCGAGGCCCCCCGCCAGCTCAAGCTCGGCCCCGGCGGGCTGCGCGACATCGAGTTCGCGGTGCAGCTGCTCCAGCTGGTGCACGGCCGCACCGACGAGTCGCTGCGCGAGACGGGCACGCTGCCCGCGCTGGCCGCGCTGGCCCGGGGCGGCTACGTCGGCCGGGAGGACGCGGCCAGCATGGGCGCCGCCTACCGGTTCCTGCGTACCGTGGAGCACCTGCTCCAGCTCCGCCAGCTGCGCCGCACCCACACCCTGCCCGAGGACCCGGCCGCGCTGCGCCGGCTGGGCCGCGCGCTGCGCCGGGCCCGGACCCGCAGC
>JAOPYP010000456.1 GCA_025964635.1 Actinomycetes bacterium
ACCTGTGCGCAGGCCGGGTATTTCGCCAACGCAACCGCATACTTCTGGGTCGTGTTCAATCATCGCGGCCCGGGAAAGCACTTTGGCTACCTTCGGCTTCGCTGGGGGCGGCATCTCCAGCACTCCATGCTGCTGTGGATCAGCAGTGCCGGCTGGTGGGCTTGGCGGTAAGCAGCCCGGTCAGATCGAGAAGTCCTGCTCGTACCAGACCTCGGTACTGGGCGGCCGCGGGGTCGCCGGCCGCGGTGGGCCGACGCTGTCGAGCCGTGCTTCCAGTTCCTCGATGCGGTCGTGCAGGGCGCGCAGGCTGACGCCGACCACGTCGGGCAGCACGGCGTTGTCGAGGTCCGCGGGGGAGGTCGCGGTCCGGGCGTGCCTGCGGCTGATCACGTGGCCCGGCACGCCGACCACGACCGAGTCCGGTGGCACCGGCTTGACCACGACAGCGTTCGCGCCGATCCGGCTGTCGTGGCCGATCGTGATCGGGCCCAGCACCTTGGCGCCGGCCCCGATCGTCACCCGGTCCCCCACGGTGGGATGGCGCTTGCCGCGGTTCAGGCTGGTGCCGCCGAGAGTGACCCCGTGGTAGATGGTCACGTCCGCGCCGACCTCGGCGGTTTCCCCGATCACCACCCCGGTGGCGTGGTCGATGAACAGCCCGGGACCGAGCACCGCGGCCGGGTGGATGTCCACCCCGGTGAGCCGCAGGATGAGCGCGGCGCAGAGCCGGGCCGACAGGGTGTGGCCCTGGCGCCAGAGCCAGTTGCTGGCCCGGTGGCCCCAGATCGCGTGCACCCCGGGGTAGGACAGCACGATTTCCAGGCTGCTGCGCGCGGCCGGATCACGGTCCCGGGCGGCCCGCACGTCCGCACGCAGGGCCGCCAGCATCGCTAGTCGTCCAGGCCCGCGAACAGCGGGGTGCTCAGGTAGCGCTCCCCGAAGTCCGGGACCACGACGACGATCAGCTGGCCGGCGTTCTCCGGCCGGTGCGCGACCTGGACCGCGGCCCAGACCGCCGCACCCGACGAGATGCCGCCCAGCACTCCCTCTTCGCGGGCCATCCGGCGGGCCATCTCCATCGCGTCGTCGTTGCCGACGGTCACGATCTCGTCGATCACGGCGCTGTCGAGAACGTCCGGGACGAACCCGGCGCCGATGCCCTGGATGGGGTGCGGTCCCTTCGGGCCGCCGGACAGCACCGGTGACGCGGCCGGCTCGACCGCGACCATCCGCACCGACGGCTTGCGTTGCCTGAGCACCTCACCGACCCCGGTGATGGTGCCGCCGGTGCCCACTCCGGCCACGAAGATGTCCACCGCCCCGTCGGTGTCCCGCCAGACTTCCTCGGCGGTGGTAGCCCGGTGGATGGCCGGGTTGGCCGGGTTCTCGAACTGCTGCGGCATGAAGTACCGCTGGTCGCCCTTGACCAGTTCCTCGGCCTTGGCGATGGCCCCGGGCATGCCGTCAGGGCCGGGGGTGAGCAGCAGGTCGGCACCGAGCGCACGGAGCAGCTGGCGCCGCTCCCGGCTCATCGTCTCCGGCATGGTCAGCAGGCAGCGGTACCCGCGCGCGGCGCAGACCATGGCCAGCGCGATGCCGGTGTTGCCGCTGGTCGGCTCCAGGACGATGGTGTCCGGCCCGATCAGGCCGTCCCGCTCGGCCGCGTCGATCATGGCCACGCCGATACGGTCCTTGACGCTGCTGGCGGGGTTGAAGAACTCCAGCTTGGCCGCCACCTGCGCGGCGGCCCCGTCAGTGACCCGCTGCAGCCGCACCAGCGGCGTGTTCCCGGTCAGTTGCGTGACATCGTCGGCGATCCGCATCGGCCGCACCTTCCCTGGCTGCCCCATTTGGTCCTGGGGACAGCCTCTCATCCAGCCCGCGCGGCGCGCCAAAAGCCCCGGCCGCCCGAATCCGGGCGGCCGGGGCCGCGGGCCGGATGTCAGGCGGTCTCGGCCGCCTTGGCCGCCGGCCCGGCGTCCTGTAGTTCCCCTGCGAAACCGGACTCCGCGGCCGGCTGCTCGCCCGCACCTGCCCCGTGCTCCTCGTGCACGTACCGGCGGCCGCGCATCAGCGAGGCTATGGCGGCGATGAGGCAGGCCGCGATCGCGAAATCGAAGGCAATGGACAGGCCGTTAGAGAAGGCCGGCGAGATCAGGGACGGGAAGAAGCTGCGCCCGGTCAGGTACGCGGCGTGGCTGGCCGGCAGCTTCGCGATGGCCGGGCCGAGCAGGGTCTGCACCGGGTTGTACCCGAGGAGGGCCGCGAACATGACCGAGACCGGCGGCAGCGCCGCGACCCGGGCCGCGTCGGCCCGCGGCACGCCCTGGGCGATCAGCCCGTGGCTGAGCGCGTGCGGCAGCGACGAGGCCAGGCCCAGGATGATCAGCGTGAAGAAGATGCCGATGGACAGCACCATGGCCGAGTTCTGGAACGTGGCGCTCATGCCCGCACCCACCCCGCGGCTCTCCCGCGGCAGGCTGTTCATGATGCCGGCCCGGTTCGGTGAGGCGAACAGCCCCATGCCGAGCCCGTTGAGCAGCAGGATCAGCGCGAACTGCCAGTAGATGAAGTTGATCGGCAGCAGCTCGAGGAGCAGGAACGAGGCCGCGGCCACGACCATGCCCCCGGTGGCGAACGGCCGGGCCCCGAAGCGGTCGGACAGCCAGCCGGACACCGGCCCGGCGATCAGGAAGCCGACCGTGAGCGGGAGCATGAAGATCCCGGCCCACAGCGGAGTCTGGCTGAAGCTGTAGCCGTGCCGCGGCAGGTAGATGCCCTGCAGCCAGATGATCAGCACGAACATCAGCCCGCCCCGGCCGAGCGAGGACAGCAGGCTGGCCAGGTTACCGGCGGTGAAAGCCCGGATCTTGAACAGCGGCAGCCGGAACATCGGCTCCGGCACCCGGGTCTCGACGACGCAGAAAACGGCCAGCACGGCCAGCCCGCCGAAGATGGCGGTCAGCACGAACGGGCTGGTCCAGCCCATCGTGTGGCCGCCGTAGGGCTGGATGCCGTAGGTGATCCCGACCAGCACCGCGATCAGGCCGATGGCGAACGTGACGTTGCCCGCCCAGTCCAGCTTGGCGGGCCGGCGGACGCCGAGCTCGCGGAGCTTCAGGTAGGCCCAGAACGTGCCGAACACCCCAAACGGCACCGAGACCAGGAAGACCAGCCGCCAGTCCACCGGGCCGAGCAGGCCGCCGAGGATCAGGCCGATGAACGAGCCCCCGATGCCCGCGACCTGGTTCAGCCCGAGCGCCAGCCCGCGCTGGTTGGTGGGGAACGCGTCGGTGAGCAGCGCGCTGGAGTTGGCCATCAGCATGGCCCCGCCGACGCCCTGCATGATGCGGCCCAGGATCAGCCACCAGGCCGCCGCCGTGCCGTGCAGCCAGGTCACCGCCAGCAGGACCGAGAACACGCTGAACACGGCGAAGCCCAGGTTGTAGATCCGGACCCGGCCGAACATGTCGCCGAGGCGGCCGAAGCTGACCACCAGCACGGCGGTGACGACCAGGTAGCCCATGATCATCCACAGCAGCAGGCTGGTGTTGCCCGGCTGCAGCGGGTTGACCCCGATGCCCCGGAAGATGTCCGGCAGCGCGATCAGCATGATCGAGGCGTTGATGGTCGCCATCAGCACGCCAAGCGTGGTGTTCGACAGCGCGATCCACTTGTAGCCCGGGCCGGGCGGCTGGGCGGCCCGGCCGGCGCCGCGCTGGAGGATCCCGCGGCTGGATGCTTCGTGATGCCCGTTGGGCTCGTGATGGCCGTTGAGCTGTGCAGAGTTACCCGGCTCAGCTGAGGAGGCCTCCATGCCTACCCTTCCCTAACGGTTCTTTCCCGGCGCGTGCCTGCGGCCGGGCAGTCCCGGACCCTGGACTAATAGTTGCTTAGCCAAACTAACATCCAGGGCGGGTCAGGTAATTCCGGGCCGGAGCCGGATCCCGGAGGGTGGCCGGGAGCAGAGCCGCACCCCGGAGGAGGCGGCCAGAACCGGGCCGCCTACCCGCCGTGGTAGACGGCCTCCACGTTGTGGCCGTCGGGATCGCGCAGGAAGACGCCGTAGTAACCCGGGTGGTACTCGGGCCACTCGCGGGGGGCGTGCAGCACCTCCGCCCCCGCCGCGACCGCGGCCTCGTGCACGGCGTCCACCTCGGGGCGGCCAGGGGCCCGGAACGCGACATGCAGTTCTCTGGTTTCCGGACCCTGGGCCGGGCTGAGCCAGAAATCGGGCGGCCCCTCCGGACCGGACAGGCCGACGACGACCGACTCGCCGGCCGGGAAGCGCACCGCCTCACGCATCCCGATCGGCGCGAAGGCACGCAGGTAGAACGCGAGCGACGCCTCGACGTCAGCCACCTGGACACCCATATGATCGATCATGAGCGCAGGCTACCGGCCTGCTACGACGCTTTCTCGGTCAGCGGACCAGGTCGTCGAAGAGCCGGTCCAGTTCGGCCGCGGGATCGGCGGTCAGGCCGCTGTGCACCGGGCCGGGCTGCACGATCGTGCTGCGGGTGGCGGTGAGCCAGCGGAACCGCGCCCCCGGCGGCTGCTCGGCCGGGGGGCCGCTGTGGCAGCCCTCCTCCAGGGCGCCGAGGGCAGCGGCCACCGCCGTCATGTCCGTGGCCGGGTCGAGCGCCCGGAGCCGGTCTTCGTTGAGGAAAATCCGGCAGCCGAGATACCGGTACTGCTGGCAGTAGAGGATCACCCCGGCATTGATCGCCTCACCGCGCTCGACCCTCGGGACCACGCGGATGAGCGCGTACTCGAAGGGCTGGGTCGCCGGCCCGGTGCCCATCAGCGGATCACCTCCAGCACCCGGGGAGCGCGTTCCAGCAGGTGCGCGGCGTAGTCCGCGGGACGCCCGTCGCCGAACCACTCGGGGGGAACCAGGGCCAGCACCTCGTCCAGCAAGGCGGCCGTGATCCGCGGGGCCAGGGCCTGGTGCGCGCCGGGCACGTCGGTCGCGGCGCGGCGCAGCACATGATCCTTCGTGTCGAACGGCGCCAGCGGGCGGGCGGCCGCCCAGTTGTGCTGGAAGTACAGCGCCGATCCGTGGTCGATCAGCCAGACGTTGCGGTGCCAGACCAGCAGGTTCGGGTTGCGCCAGGTCCGGTCGACGTTCTGGATCAGCGCGTCGAGCCACAGCACGCGGCTGGCGAACTCCGCGTCCACCGGCCAGCCCGCGGGGTCGAAGCCGGCCGCCCCGGGCAGGAAGTCCACCCCGGTGTTGAGCCCTTCGCTGGCCCGGAGCAGGTCCTGGATCTCCGGGTCGGGCTCGGTGGCGGCGATCCGCGGGTCCAGGCAGGCGAGCACCAGATCGGGGGTGCGCAGGCCGAGCCGCCGGGCGAGCTCGCCGCCGACGATCTCCGCGACGAGCGCCTTCGGGCCCTGGCCGGCGCCGCGGAACTTCAGCACGTAGGTGCCGAGGTTGTCGGCCTCGACCAGCGCGGGCAGCGAACCCCCCTCGCGCAGCGGGGTCACGTACCGGGTGACACTCACCTGTTCCAGCACGCCGGACAGGCTATCGGGGCTCCGGCCGCCGGAGGGCGGCGTACCAGGCCGGGAACTCGCGCAGGGAGTCCAGGACCACCTCGGCCCCGGCCGCCCGGAGGTCCGCGGCGCTGAACGAGCCCGTGGCCACCCCGACCGCGTGCGCCCCCGCCGCGGTCGCGGCGCCCATGTCGGCCGGGGCGTCGCCCACGTACACGGCCGCGCCGAGCTGGGTCAGCACCGCGGCCTTCTCGGGCCCGTACACGTGCGTGTAGACGTCGTCGGGCTCCAGGCCTGCGGCGGTCAGGCTGGGCCCGACCGAGACCGGGTGTTTCGCGGTGATGATGATGGCCCGCTCGCCGGCCTGCCGGACCGCCGCGAGGGACTCGCCGGCCCCGGGCAGCGGCGTGGTCAGTTGCCGGGCCAGGCGCACGTAGTGCCGCCGGTAGGTGGCCACGGCCGCCTCGCGCTCCTCAGCCGGGAACCAGAAGGCGGCTTCGTCTTCCAGCTTGATGCCCATCCGCCGGGTGACGGAGTCCAGATCGATGCGGGCCCCGGTCTCCCGGGCGACCTCCCGCCACGCGGCCAGGATCGCGGGCTGGGAGTCGATCAGCGTCAGGTCCAGGTCGAACCCGACCGGGCCGGCCGGCCCCGGGGCGGAGGACGTCTCGTCAAACTGGATCAAGAGGCGACCGGGCGGGGAATCACGTTACGGGACCGGGCCGGCATGGCTGAGCGCACACGTGGAGGCGATTGGTGAGCACCCTGGAGCAGCCGGTGCGGGCACCGCATCCGCTCGATCCGCTGACCGAGAGTGAGTTCCGGCAGGCCACCTCGGTGCTGCGGCGCGACCGGGGAGTGGGGACGCGGTGGCGGATCGCCTCCATCGAACTGCGCGAGCCACCCAAGGACGCCCTGGGCACGCAGACCCAGCAACCACCGCCGCGCGAGGCGCTGGTCGTGTGCTGGAACCGGGATGACGGCCATGCCTACCGCGCGGTGGTCTCGCTGGACGCGGACGCCGTCGCGGCCTGGGAGCCGCTCCCGGCCCAGCAGCCGAACATCACGCTGGACGAGTGGCACGAGTGCGACGAGATGCTGCGCAGCGACCCGGCGCTGGCCGCGGCGCTGGAGCGGCGCGGCATCACTGATCGTTCTCGCATCCTCACCGATCTCTGGGCCTTTGGCGCGGACCTCGTCCCGCCACGCTACCGTGGCCTCCGGCTGGGCTGGGCGGACGTCTGGTACCGCGGCAGCGAGCAAGGCAATCCCTACGCCCACCACCTCAGCGGTCTGCACCCGATCGTGGACCTCAACCGGATGGTGCTGCTGGAGATCGGCGACAGCGCCGGGCCCGGGGACGCCACCGCCCCGCCCGAGGTGATGGGCGAGTACCTGCCCAAGCTCATCCCGGTGCCGCTGCGTGAGGTCGCGCCGCTGGAAATCAGCCAGCCGGAGGGTGTCTCGTTCCGGCTGGACGGGCACCTGCTGCGCTGGCAGAACTGGGAGCTGCGGCTCGGCTTCAACTACCGGGAAGGCCTGGTCCTGCACACGGTCGGGTTCCACGACGCCGGGCGGCTGCGGCCGGTCGCGCACCGGCTGTCGTTCGCGGAGATGGTGGTGCCCTACCGGGATCCGACGCCCGACCACTTCCGGCGGACCGCGTTCGACATCGGCGAGTGGGGGCTCGGCTTCATGACCACCTCGCTCGAGCGGGGCTGCGACTGCCTCGGCGAGATCGCCTACCTCGACGCCGTCGTGCACGACTCCGCGGGCGAGCCGCAGCGCATCCCGCACGCCATCTGCATCCACGAAGAGGACAACGGCGTGCTGTGGAAGCACGTGGACCACGAGTTCGGGGCCGAGGTCCGGCGGGCCCGGCGGCTGGTGGTGTCCTTCCACGTCACGGTGGCGAACTACGAGTACCTCGTGTACTGGCGCTTCTACCAGGACGGCAGCATCGAGTGCGAGGTCCGCGCGACCGGGATCATGGTCACCTCGAACTTCGCGCCCGGCCAGCAGCCGCCGGCCGGACAGCAGCCGCCGTACGGCACGCTCGTCGATGAGCGCACCTACGCCCCGTTCCACCAGCACTTCATCGTGGCCCGGCTGGACCTCGACGTGGACGGCCCGGCGAACACGGTGTACGCGGTCGAGTCGGAGCCGGCCGCCCCGGGCCCGGACGACCCGTACGGCGTCGGCCTCCTGCTCCGCCAGACCCCGCTGCGGACCGAGGCGGAAGGCCAGCAGGACTACGACTGGCAGGCCCAGCGCGGCTGGAAGGTCGTGAGCGCGGGCACCGCGAACTCACTGGGCACCCCGGCGGGATACAAGCTGGTACCCGGCGGGTCGTTCCCGGCGCTGCTGGACCCCTCGTCCGCGGTGCTGCGGCGGGCCCGGGTGATCGAGCACACGCTGTGGGTCACCCCGTACCACCCGGACGAGCGCTGGCCCTGCGGCGACTTCCCCACCCAGAGCGCGGCGGACTCCGGGCTGCCCGTCTGGACCGCGCAGAACCGCCCGATCGAGAACACCGACGTGGTGCTGTGGTACGTATTCGGCATCCACCACATCACCCGGCCCGAGGACTGGCCGATCATGCCGGTGGACACCGTGTCGTTCTGGCTCAAGCCGTTCGGGTTCTTTGATCGTAATCCCGCCCTTGACGTGCCCCCGGACGGGAATTCGCGCTGTCACGCGGGCGGCGGCGGCGCCGGGCCCGGCTGAGCACCCTGCCGCGTGGCTAGGCTTTGACGATGCGCAGCCACCTGGTGCTGCGGACGGCCGGGTGGCTCGCTGGCCTGACCGCCGCGCTCTGGATGACCGCGGCCGGCTCCGCCGGCGCGGGCACGTCCGCCACGCCCGCTCCCGGCGCCGGCTCCTGGACCGTGTACCACGGCGATCCCGCCGGCCACGGCGTGGCCGCGTCGTCGGGCACGGTGAACACCTCGTCCCGGGCCTGGACCTCCCCCGCGCTGGACGGCGAGATCTACGGTGAGCCGCTGGTGTCGGCGGGCCGCGTGTACGTGGCCACCGAGAACAACACCGTGTACGCGCTGTCCGCCGCCACCGGGGCGGTGGCCTGGTCCCGGCATCTGGCCGCCCCGGTCCCGGCCAGCTCGCTGCCGTGCGGCGACATCACGCCCACCGTCGGGATCACCGGCACGCCGGTGATCGACCCGGGCCGGGCCGAGATCTTCGTGGTGGCCGACGAGGTGGCCGGCGGCCGCCCGGCCCACGTGCTGGCGGGCCTGAGCACGGCGACCGGCCGGGTCGAGATGACCCGGGACGTGGACCCGGCCGGGGCGGACACCGCGGCGCTGCTGCAGCGCACCGGGCTGACCCTGGCC
Organism: Actinomycetes bacterium; assembly: GCA_025964635.1. Taxonomy (GTDB): domain Bacteria; phylum Actinomycetota; class Actinomycetes; order Streptosporangiales; family Streptosporangiaceae; genus RYN-230. The sequence continues at coordinate 8,850 of JAOPYP010000456.1, forward strand.
GGCGGCCGGGTGGTGTTCGGCTTCGGCGGCAACGACGGGGACTGCGCCACGTACCGGGGACGGGTGGTGTCCGTGCCGGAGACCGGCGGGACGCCCGCGATCTTCACCGTGGACGGGAAGCCCGGCCAGTCGCAGGGCGCGGTCTGGATGGGCGGGGCCGCCCCGGCCGTGGACGCCGCCGGCCACGTCTTGGTGAGCGCCGGCAACGGGTCGGTGTACAAGGCCTCGCGCGGTTACGACGACAGCGACTCCGTGCTCGACCTGTCCCCCTCGATGCGGCTGCTGCAGTACTTCGCGCCGGCCAGCTGGGCCTCGGACAACTCCCGCGACCTGGACCTGTCGGCCGAGCCGGCGCTGCTGCCGGGCGGGCGGGTGCTGATCGCCGGGAAGTCCGCAATCGCCTACCTGCTCGACGGCGCGCATCTCGGCGGCATCGGCGGGCAGCTGGCCGCCACGGCGCCGGTGTGCGGGGCCAACATCGACGGGGGCACCGCGGTGACCGGCAGCACCGTGTACCTGCCCTGTGGCAGCGGGATCGTGGCGGTCCGCGCCAAGGCGTCACCGCCGGGCCTGCAGCCGCTGTGGAGTTCCCAGACCGGCGGCGGCCCGCCGATCGTGGCCGGGGGGCTGGTCTGGACGCTCAGCCAGGGCGGCACGCTGTACGGCCTCAACCCGGGGACCGGGCAGGTCCGGCAGCAGGCCGCGGTCGGCACCCCGGCGAATCACTTCCCCACGCCGAGCGTGGGCGCCGGGCTGTTGCTGGCCCCGGCCGCGAACCGGGTGGTCGCGTTCCACGCCACCGGCGCGCCGGGCGCCACGCCCGGTACCACCCCTCCGGCCCAAGGCAGCGCGCCGGGCCAGGCCAGCGGCCCGGCCCCGCCGGGCGGGGGCCTGTCCGGCGGCGCGGTGGCCGGCATCGTGGCCGTGAGCCTGGTGGGCGTCACCGGGATCAGCTGGCTGCTGTGGCGGCGCGGGCTGGCCCGTCCCTAGAGCTGGGCCGCCCGGAACCCGCGTCGGCCCAGAGCTGGCCCGGGCCTAAAGGGTGACCGGGCCTAGAGGTCGTCGTTCTCGTCCTCGCGGCGGGGAACTTCCCGGCGCCGCCAGGCATCCCGCTCGATCTCCTCGATGTCCTCCTGGGCGGCCCGCCGGACCCGCCGGCTGTGCGCGGTCCGCAGCCGCGGCCGGTAGACCAGCAGCCGGGTTCGCCGGCCCGCGAGGGCCACCACCAGCGTCAGCAGGACGATAACCACCACGAAGATCACGACTGCGTCGGTAATGGTAAAGGAGTTCGATGCGGAAGCGGCCCCCGCCCACGCACTGACCACGCTGACCCCGGACGTCATTGTTCCGCCTCCCGGCCCACGGAGCCAGCTGCGCTGCTCGTCGCACCACGCCACCGGCATCATCAGGCCGTTGTTTCCAGTGTAAAGCGCGGGCCAAGCGTGGCGGCCGGCCGACGCCGCGGCAAGCCAGCGCCGCAGCCCATCCCAGCACGGCACGGCGCGGACCCGGGGACGGCACCGCACCGCGGCCGGCGGGAGCATTTACAAGCACCGCCCGGCCGTGTGGACTGGAGCACGGACCACCATTTCCGGTCCATTCCGTGGGCCTTTCCCGCCGGGCCCGCAGAGAGGAGTCCCATCGTGCCCGAGGACGCCGTGCCGGGGGAGATGTCTTTCTACGCCGCGATGCTCGGCGACGCCGGCCGCCCGCTGGACGACGCCGGCCGGCCGCTCGGCTGGCTGCTCGAAGGCATGATCACCGCCCAGGTCACCACGGTGCTGGCCCGGTTAGGCGTCGCGGACGAGCTCGCCGGCGGCCCGCTCACGGCCGGCGAGCTCGCGGCCCGGGTGGGGGCCGCTCCCGACCCGCTGTCCAGGCTGCTGGCCGCGGCGGCCGTCTACAGGCTGGTGCGGAAGGACGACGCGGGGCGGTACGCGCTGACCCCGTCCGGCGATCTGCTGCGCACCGGCGCCGAAGGCTCCGCGCGGGGCGTCGCGGTCGGGTTCCTGGGGCCGCCGCACTGGCGGAGCGCCGGGCGCCTGGAGGAGGTCGTCCGCAGCCCCGACCCGGTGAACCCGGCCGGGCCCGGCGGGATCTACGAGTACTACCGCAAGGACCCGGACGAGGCAGCGTGGTTCGCCCGGGCCATGGGCCGGGTCACCGGGATCATGGTGGAGCAGCTCGCCCGGGCCGCCTTCCGGCCGCTGGCCTCCGGGCGCATCGTCGACGTGGGCGGCAGCCGCGGCACGGTACTGGCCTACCTGCTCCGGGCCCTCCCGGCCGCCCGGGGGGTGCTGATGGACCGCGCCGAGGCGCTGACGGAGGCGCCCGCGTACCTGGCCGGGGAGGGCATTGGCGAGCGGGTAGAGGTCGTGGCCGGCGACTTCCTGCGCGAGGTGCCGCCCGGGGGCGACCTGTACGTGCTGAGCCAGATCCTGCACAACTGGGATGACGAGAACGCGCGCACGATCGTCCGCAACTGCCACCGGGCGAGCCGTCCCGGCGGCGCGCTCATGGTGATCGACTGGGTGCTCCCGGAGGGGCCCGAGCCGTCCCTGGCCCACGTGATGGACCTGATCATGATGATGGTGCTGGGCGGGCGGGAGCGCACGCGGGCCAGGCACGAGGCGATGCTGCGGCCGGAGGGCTATGAGCTCGTCCGGGACACCCCGCTGGCCGGGGTGATGCCCTGGCGGGTGCTCGAGTTCCAGCACGTGTGACCAGTCCCGGGCGGCGCAGGGCCCCGCGGCCGGCCCTGATCCGGAGGTACCGGGCCTCTAGCCGATGGCCGTGCCGAACAGGTGCCCGATGCCGTAGGTGAAGGCCAGGCCGAGCGCTCCGCCGATGACTACCCGCAGGACGGCGCGGCGGACGTTGCTGCCGCCCAGGCGGGCGCTGAGGGCACCGGTCAGGCCGAGAGCGATCAGGACGGCGGCAAAGGTCACGGGGACCCGCAGACTGGCCGGAGGCAGCAGGATGGCCAGCATCGGCAGCAAGGCGCCGGAGGTGAACGACAGCGCCGAGGCGGCGGCGGCCTGGACCGGGCTGGGGATGTCAGCGGGGTCGATGTGCAGTTCGGCATCCAGATGAGCGGCCAGGGGGCCACGGGCGGTCAGTTCGGTGGCGACGGTGCGGGCGGTGGCCGCGGACAGGCCTTTGGCTTCATACAGGGCGGTCAGCTCGGTCAGTTCAGCTTCCGGGGTGTCAGCGAGTTCACGTTTCTCCTGTTTTATCTGCGCGCGCTCGCTGTCGCGCTGGCTGGAGACCGACACGTACTCGCCCAGCGCCATCGACACGGCCCCGGCGACCAGCCCGGCCAGTCCGGCGGTAAAGATAGGGCCACGGGCCGTCGTGGCCCCCGCCACTCCGATGACGATGCCGGCCACCGACACGATCCCGTCGTTGGCTCCCAGCACCGCGGCCCGCAGCCAGTTCAGCCGTCCCGCGCTGCCACCAGAATGCGGCTCCCGGGAGTGAGTCGCCCGCCCGCCCGCGGCGGCCTCGACCTGGGCAGCGGAGGGCATGCCGTCGTCAGCACTCATGCCTCCACTACTACTGGAACGTCACCCGCACGCCAAGTGCCGTTACCGTACCGGGCCACGGCCAGCGTGGCCACCGGGGTCAGCGCGTTCCGGCGGTCAGCCAGGCGGACGCCAGCCGCTGCGGGCCCTGCCGCAGCCAGGCCCGCAGCTCGCCGGGTTCCTGGCTGGCCACGATCACCAGCTCCGGCTCGGCGCCAGGCATGATGGGCCGGTGGTATTCGAGCTCGGCGACGCGGGGCAGCCAGTCCAGGCCGGCCAGCCCGTCCTCCACGGCGGCCCAGTGGATGCTGTTGTTGACGTGCCCCGCGGTGTCGAAGTCCGCGGCGCGCAGCGGCCAGGGCCGGCCCGCCGCCACCCCGGGCGGTCCCGGCTGGGAGAGCCGCGCCGACACCTGCCGGCCCTCCGTCGAGGGCCCGTAGACCCGCTGGAACGACTCGCCCAGCGGGACCGGCCGGCCGTCGGCCGCCGAGACCGCGACCCAGATCGCGGTGGACTGGATAAGATCGCCGCCCGCCCCGCTCACCGTCGTCGTGCGCTCGGCCCACCGCGGGCCCGTGGCTGAGCAGTAGGTCCGCAACGAAATTCGCTCCCGGTGCGCGGGGTACCCGCGGAGGGCCAGGGCCACGCGGCGGACCAGCCAGAGGTACGACCCGTCCCAGCCTGCGTCGCTGACGTCGTCTTCGGCCGCCTCCTGGAGGTAGCGGGCCAGCGCGTCGAGCCGCAGCCGGCCTGCGGGGACCACGTCGGTGCTGCGCACCTCGCGGGTGGTGGCGAACACGCGGCCCTGCGGGGGGTCGGCGCGGAACACCGGGGCCGGGTGCCGCAGCTGGAAAGTCATCCCTGGCATTGTCGCCGATCGCGGCGGCCCGGCCGGCCCGGGCCCTCACGCCGCGCACCCGCGCGCAACTTGCCGCGCGCAACGTGCCGCCGGAACTTACCGCCCGGAACTTACAGCCCGGGGACACGGGGGGTTCCCGGGCTACGTGACGGGCTACCCTCGCGAAGGAGGGACGAGACCTTCCGAGGAGCCACGCATGACTCAGCAGGGCAGCGCAGACATCGGCGTGACCGGCCTGGCCGTGATGGGCCGCAACCTGGCCCGTAACCTGGCCCGGCACGGGTACGTGGTGGCGTTGCACAACCGCTCCCCGGAGCGGACCCACAGCCTGGTCAAGGAGCACGGCGACGAGGGCACGTTCGTGCCGGCCGACTCGATGGCGGAGTTCGTGGCCAGCCTCAGCCGGCCGCGGGCGATCATCATCATGGTCAAGGCGGGCGAGGCCACCGACGCCGTGATCAACGACCTGGTCCCGCTGCTGGACCAGGGGGACATCGTCATCGACTGCGGCAACGCGCACTTCATGGACACCCGGCGGCGCGAGGCCGACCTGCGCGAGCGCGGCCTGCACTTCGTCGGGTGCGGCGTCTCCGGCGGCGAGGAGGGGGCGCTGCTCGGCCCCAGCATCATGCCCGGCGGGTCAGCGGAGTCCTACGCCCGGATCGGCCCGATGTTCGAGTCGATCGCCGCCAAGGTGGACGGCACGCCGTGCTGCACGCACGTGGGCCCGGACGGCGCCGGCCACTTCGTCAAGATGGTCCACAACGGCATCGAGTACGCGGACATGCAGCTCATCGCCGAGGCCTACGACCTGCTGCGGGCGGGCCTGGGGGCCTCGCCGGCCGAGATCACGGACATCTTCCGCACCTGGAACGAGGGGGACCTGGACTCGTTCCTGATCCAGATCACCGCGCAGGTGCTCGCGCACACGGACCCGGAGACCGGGAAGCCGTTCGTGGACGTCGTGCTCGACCAGGCCGAGCAGAAGGGCACCGGCCGGTGGACGGTGCAGAACGCGCTCGATCTGGGCATCCCGATCACCGGCATCGCTGAGGCCACGTTTGCCCGGGCCCTGTCCAGCCACGCGGACCAGCGAGAAGCGGCCCGGGCCGCGTTCGGCTCCGCGGTGTCGCCGCAGATCAGCGACCGCGACGCGTTCGTGGAGGACGTCCGCCGCGCGCTGTACGCCTCCAAGGTGGTCGCCTACGCGCAGGGCTTCGACCACATCGGCGCGGGCAGCGAGGAGTACGACTGGGGCATCGACCGGGGCATGATGGCGACCATCTGGCGGGGCGGCTGCATCATCCGGGCCCGCTTCCTGAACCGGATCCGGGAGGCCTATGACGAGAACGCGGAGCTGCCTAGCCTGCTGGTCGCGCCGTACTTCGTCGCGGCCGTGCGGGACGGCGTGGACAGCTGGCGGCGGGTGGTGGCGCAGGCGGCGACGGCCGGCATCCCGTCCCCGGCCTTCTCCTCGTCGCTGGCCTACTACGACGGCCTGCGCCGGGACCGGCTCCCCGCCGCGCTGATCCAGGCGCTGCGGGACAATTTCGGCGCGCACACCTATCACCGGGTGGACAAGCCGGGCACGTTCCACACGGAGTGGGCCGGGGACCAGCAGGAGCACCCGGCCTGACCGGCGGCCCCGGCAGACGGCCTGAGCAGGGGGGCGGGCGTCAAGAATTCACAACAGCCGCGCCGGAACGAGCATGGATTCACCCTCGGGGGCTCCGTCGCTCGTATTCTGTCGGGCATGCATTGGTCGGCTGCCCGGCCGCGTCCTCGCGCGTGGCTCCCTGTAGTTTCGTGCTCACTCTTCGTTATTCTGGTCGTGTCGGGCTGCAGCATGTTCACGCCCGCCAGCCAGCATTCGGCGGTGCAGCCCTCGGGCGGCACGTCCGGGCCGTCCACCCCCTCCCCCTCCCCCAGCCCGAGCCCGACGCCCACGCCCAAGGTGTGCGCGCGGAACGCGCCCGGCTTCCCCTGCGAGATGCGAAACCGGATCAAGAAGATCCGGGCCTACATGCGGCAGCTGCCCGGTTCCATCGGCATCGTGATCTACGACCGCAAGAACGGGGCGACCTGGCACAACGGGAACGCTGATGTCGCGTACCCGGCCGCATCGACGATGAAGCTGGCCATGATGACGGACATCCTGCTGCGCAGCGACGCGGGCAGCATCACCCTGACCAGTGCCGACCGGCAGGCCATGTTCCAGGCGCTGTACACCAGCAACGACGACGACGCCAACTACCTGTGGAACCGGTACGAGGACGGCAGTTTCCTGAACCGGATCCAGCGGTTCGGCATGACCAGTGCCCGGTTCACCTCGTCGGTGCCCAACTGGGGCTTCATGTACTGCACGCCCCAGGACCTGGACAACCTGATCAATTACGTGCTCAAGCACACCCCGCGCAACGTCCGCAATTACCTGGTCTACCGGCTCCAGCACGTCGCCGCGCTCGACCAGCAGTGGGGCGTCTGGGGCGCGGGCCCGGAGAACCACCCGGGCAACAAGGACGGCTGGGAGCAGGACGGCAACATCTGGATCACCAACACCGTCGGGTTCGCCGGCCCGGGCCAGGAATACACGATGGCCATCATGTACAACCTGGAGGGTTTCGGCGGCGTCGGGGACGCGGGGTTCAAGTACGGCAGCAACAAGCTGACCCAGATCGCCTCGATCCTGTTCCAGGGCCATCACACCGCGGCGCCTACCCCGCAGGCCTCCGCGGTGCCCTGACCGCGGCCCGTGCCGACCTGATCAGGGCGTGCGGCCCACCGCGCAGTACGTGGGCAGGCCGGGTGAGTCGAGCTGCTGGAGCGGGCCCGGGTGCCAGTGCCCGAGCGGCACCACGCCGGGCTCGACGACCTCCATGCCGTCGAGGAACCGGGCTACCTGAGCCCGGGTCCGGGGCGTGACCGGGACCGCGGACCGCTGGTTGTAGCGCTCGGTCCCGGCCGCGACCAGCCCGGTCTCGATGTCGCTGGACGCGTGGGACAGCGCCAGGAAGCTGCCGGACGGCAGCGCCTCCATGAGCTGGGAGGTGATCTTGTACGGGTCGTCCGCGTCGGGCACGAAGTGGAGCACGGCCAGCAGCATCACCGCGACCGGCTGGCTGAAGTCCAGCGTCCGCGCCGCTTCGGCCAGGATCTGGCCGGTGTCCCGGATGTCAGCGTCGACGTAGGCGGTCTTGCCGTCCGGCCCGCTGGTCAGCAGCGCGCGGGCGTGGGCCAGCACGATCGGGTCGTTGTCCACGTACACGATCCGCGCCTGCTGGTTGGCCCGCTGGGCCACCTCGTGGGTGTTGTTCGCGGTGGGCAGGCCTGTCCCGATGTCGAGGAACTGGCTGATGCCCGCCCGGGTGGCCAGGTAGTGCACGGCCGCGGCCAGGAAGGCCCGGCCGGTCCGGGCGATCATCCCCATGGTGGGCAGGACCTCGAGGACGCCCTGGGCGGCCGCCCGGTCGGCGGCGAAGTTGTCCTTGCCGCCCAGGAAGTAGTCCCAGATCCGGGCGGGATGGGCCACGGAGGTGTCGAACCCGGGCGGCGCCGGTCCGGGGCCGCCGCCCGCCGGGCCGGGATCATCCCGGCCGGTCGTGTTATCCGCCGCCATCGTGGCCCCTCTCCGTGGCCGGGCCGGTCACTGGCACCAGCGCGGCACTCAGCCGGCCGGTCCACCCCACCCACCGAATGCAAACGCGTGCAGAGGGGTCACGGCCAGACTAATACGGCAGGCATCCACGAGAGCCGGATAAGGGTGCGGAACGGCCCGTGGCCGCGGCGAGCGGGCGGGCGGTCAGGACGCGGCAGCCTGCTCCGCGGCCAGTGCGGGCGCGTCACCGGCGCCGTCGCAGCAGCAGTCCACCTCGGCGCAGGAAATCACGAACCGGTGCAGCTCGGCGGTCAGCCGGCAATCCGGGTCCTCCGAGCAGTCGGCGATGCCGTCCACGTGCAGGATCGCGGTCCCGTGGCAGTGCTCCAGGTCCTGGTCGCACCCGGCACACGCCTTGATGATCACAGCTGACTCGGGCATCATGGCTCCTTCCGAGTCTGCTCTATCACCGCCGGCCGACACTCGCAGCTCACCGGGCCGGCCAGGCCCCAGATTCCCGGAAAGTCCCGCGTCCTAGGAAATCTTCCGTGTGCCGCGTTTCGGCCGGCTGGCCGCCTGGATCGCCTTGATGAGCTCCGGCTTGGACATCTTGGAGCGGCCGGGGATATCCAGCTCCGCGGCCCGCGCCAGCAGGTCCGCCTTGGACATCGCGTCCAGGTCCGGCGGCCCGGACTCCGCCGCGGCCGGGGACTGGCCGCGGCCCGCCGCGGTCCCGCCGCCGCCCCGCACGCGGCCGGACCGGGTTCCGCTGGTGCCCGTCCCGCTGGCCCCGGTCCCGCCGGAGCCGGTGCCGCCGGAGCCGGTGCCGCCGTCCGCGCCGGGCCCCATCTTCGCGACCGACGCCTCCAGGGCCGCCATCAGGTCGATGACGTTGGACTTGGGCCGTTCCTCCTCGAACACCACGGCCTCGCCTTCCCGCTTGTGCTCGATCAGCTCCTCGACCCGGGCCCGGTAGGTGTTCTGGTAGTCCGCGGGTTCCCAGGGCACCGTGAGGGACTCGACCAGCCGCTTGGCCACCTCCAGCTCGCGGCCGGCGAAGCCGGCCTCCTGGGGCAGCGTCTCCAGTTCCTCCCTGGGCGAGCGGATCTCGTCGGCGAAGTACATGGTCTCCAGGATCAGCACATCATCCCCGGGACGGACCGCGACCAGGTGTTCCTTGTCCCGCAGGACCATGGTGGCGATCCCTATCTTGCCCGTCTCGTGCATGGCCTGCCGGAGCAGCGCGTAGGCGCGGTCCGCGCCCTTGCCGCGCGGGGCCAGGTAGTAGGTCTGCCGGAAATGCACCGGGTCGATCTCGCCCAGGTCCACGAAGTCGCTGATCTCGATGGTCTCCGACTTACCCGGCGCGGCCTCCTTCAGCTCGTCCCGGGTGACCACGACGTACTCACCCCCGCCGAGCGGGAACCCGCTCACGATCTCGTCGGTCGCGACCTCGTCCCCGGTCACCTCGTCGACCTTCTTGTACCGGATCCGGTGCGAGGTGCCCTTACGCAGCTGGTTGAAGTGGATCGTCTGGTCCGCGGTGGCCGGATACAGGCCCACCGGGACGTTGACCAGCCCGAAACTCAGGAATCCCGACCAGATGGAACGCGCCATGCTCTCTCCCCGTCCAGACGTCACGGCCGGCGTTCCCAGCGATTCCTGGCCGGGGCACCGCGGCGGCATCCCGGGCCGGACGTGGCTGCTGAGCCGCGTCGCGGATCTTGATTCTATGCTGCGACCGGGCGATGACCAGGGACTACCCACCCGGCAGGCGGCGCGGGGCCCGGTCGCGGCCGGGCTGGGGAAACCCGGGGCGGCCCGGAAATGTCGACGCCCCCGGGACGGTGATCCGTCCCGGGGGCTCGGCCTGCCTGGCGTACTGGCCGGGTCAGACCGGGGGCTCGGTGTAGCGACGCTCCTCGTAGACATCGGTCGTGTTCGGGGTCCTGGTCGTGGTCACGGTCCGGCGCCTGCGCCCGAACATCCACACCAGGGAGATGACCAGGCCGATGATGCCGGCGATCATCAGGATCAGCCCGACGAGCTGCAGGTTCACGTTCGCGGGCGAGTAGCTGATGGCAAACCTCAAAATGGCGCCGATCACGATGAGCGCGACGCTGCCGCCGTAGGTCATGGGCAACAACCTCCTGTAGCCAAGGGGCCCGTGCCCGCCAGCTTCCCCGCAGTGCCCAGCACACACATGTCCCGGCCGGATTCCTGGCCCGCGTGCTCACTCCGCCTGGAGGACCGGTTCCCGCGCTGGCGCCGGGACCGGGTCACCCGGCGCGAGCACCGGCACGTCCACGGCCACCAGGTCCGGGTACTTCAGCCCCGATCCGGTGTTGAGCACCACGACCTCGTCACTGGCCGCGAGCCAGCCGGACTCGCGGAGCTGCCGGACGGCGGTGACGCAGGCGGCTCCCTCGGGGCAGATGAGGCTGCCTTCCAGCCGGGCGATCTCGCGCTGGTCCGCGAGCAGCGCCTCGTCGTCCACGGCGACGGCGGTCCCCCCGGTGCCCCGCACCGCGTCGAGCACCAGGAAGTCGCCGAGGGCCTTGGGGACGGTGATGCCGAACGCGACGGTGCGGGCGTCCGGCCACGGCTGGCTCTCGGCGGCCCCGCTGGCGAACGCCGCCACGATCGGGGCGCAGCCGCTGGCCTGCACCGCGACCAGCCGGGGCAGCTGGCCGTCGACCCAGCCCAGTTCGCGCAGTTCCCGCAGCGCCTTGTGGATGCCGATGATGCCCACCCCGCCGCCCGCCGGGTAGACGATCACGTCCGGCAGCCGCCAGCCCAGCTGCTCGGCGATCTCGTACCCCATGGTCTTCTTGCCCTCCAGCCGGTAGGGCTCCCTGAGGGTGGAGACGTCCTGGTAGCCGGGGCGGCCGGGGAGCGCCGCGGCGATGATCGCGCCCGCGTCGCCGATGAGGCCGTCGACCAGGTAGAGCTCCGCGCCGGCCGCGGCGCACTCGGCGTGGGTGATGGACGGCGCCGCGGCGGGCATCACGATGAGGCTGCGCAGCCCGGCGCGGGCCGCGTACGCCGCCCAGGCCGCGCCCGCGTTGCCGTTGGTGGGCATGGCCACGCCGGTGACGCCGAGCTCCGCGGCCCGCGACACCCCCACGGCCGCGCCGCGGGCCTTGAAGGTGCCGGTGGGGGTGAGCCCTTCGTCCTTCATCCACAGCCTGGGCACCCCGATCGCCTGGCCCAGCCGGGGCAGGGCCAGCAGCGGGGTCATGCCCTCGCCCAGGCTGACCACCCGGCTGGCCTCCGTGACCGGCAGCAGCTCGTGATAGCGCCACAGGTCGGGCGGCCGTCCCGCGATGTCCCCCGGGCTGACCTGCGCCCGGACCCAGGAGGTGTCGTAGCGCGCCAGCAGCGGCGACCCGCACGAGCAGGTGCCCTGCACCTGCCCGGCCTCGTACCGGGTGCCGCAGCGGGAGCATTCGAGGTGCGTCAGGGCTGAATAAGACACGACGATGTTCATGCCCATCAGCCAGCGTTTCAGCGGCAGCACCAGGAGAACATCGCACCCGCGGGGAGCCGGCTAGAGGAAGTCGGCGACCTCGCGCAGCATCGCGGACTTGGACCGGGCCCCGACCAGCTGCCTGACCACCTCACCACCGGCGAACACGTTGACGGTGGGCACCAGCATGACGCCGTACCTCACGGTGGTCTGCGGGTTCTCGTCCGCGTTGATCTTCACCACGTCGATCGCCTCCGCGTGCTCGGCGGCGATGGCCTCGAGCACGGGCCCGAGCTGGCGGCACGGGCCGCACCACTCGGCCCAGTACTCGACGATCACCGGCTTCGGGCTGCGCAGCACGTCGGCCTCGAAGCTGTCGTCGGTCACTGCCCTGACCACACCCATGGCGGTACTCCTTCGGTAAGGCGCCCTCAGGCGCTGCTGGCGACCTGGCCGTGCCCGTCGCCAAGGTGGCCGCCGCCGAGGTGCCCGCCGCCCGGCTGCCTGTCGCCCGGCTGCCCGTCGCCCGGCTGCCCGTCGCCCACCTGCAGAGCCAGGCAGTCATCGCTGCTGCCGTGCGCGCAGACCTGGACCAGGCGGCGCAGCCGGCACTGCCGCCGGGCGAGCTCGGCAAGCTGGTCGGCGATCGCCCCGAGCTTGGCTTCCGCGGCCCGGACGATCTCGTCCGTGGACCGGGCCTCGGCGGGGCCGAGCAGCTCGCTGATCTCGGCCAGGCTGAAACCGAGCCGCCGGGCCCGGCGGATGAACGCCAGCCGCCACCGGTCGTCGTCGGTGTACTCCCGGAATCCGGACCTGCCCCGCGCGGGCGCGGCCAGCAGGCCGCGCCGCTGGTAGAACCGCACGGTCTCGACGCCCACCCCTTCGGCGCCGGCGAATTTCCCGATCGTCAGCCCAGCCATAGTCGGCAAGCTAACAGCCGTACTCCGGTACGGAGTCAAGCGCCGCCGCGCCTGGAGTGTCCCCGATAGGTAGTGAGCAGCCACGATGTCAGCGAGAATGTACGTATGACCGTCCCCAGCCGCCCGCCGGTGAGCCCGTGCAGCCAGCGCCGCTAGCACCGGGGCCCCGGGCCCCGGGGACGCGGGCATCCGTGCAGCTCGCGGTGTCCGGGCTCCGGGTCCGTTTCGGGCCGCTGACCGCCCTGGACGGGGTGGATCTCACCGTGCGGGCGGGTGAGCTCGTCGCGCTGGCGGGCGAGAACGGCGCAGGCAAGAGCACGCTGATCCGGTGCATCGCCGGGGATATCGCGCCCACCTCGGGCGTGATCGCGCTGGACGGCCGGCCGGTACCGGCGGACCCGCAGGGCGCCAAGCGGCAGGGCGTCTCGGTGGTCTGGCAGGACCTGGCCCTGTGCGACAACCTGGACATTGCCTCCAACGTGATGCTCGGCCGCGAGCGCCGCCGCCAGCTGCTGTCCAGCATCCGGATGCGCAGCGATGCCGGGGCCATCCTCGAGCAGCTGGGCGTGCCGCTGCACGACCCGGAACGTTCGGTGCGGTCCCTGTCCGGCGGCCAGCGTCAGCTGGTCGCGGTGGCCCGGGCCATGGCCCACCAGCCGCGGCTGCTGCTCCTCGATGAGCCGACCGCCTCGCTGGGCGTGCAGGAATCGGCGCTGGTGGAAGAGCTGATCGCCCGGGTCCGGGAGCAGGGCACCACGGTCCTGCTCGCGTGCCACGACATCAGCCAGATGTTCCGGCTGGCGGACCGGATCGCGGTGCTCCGGCACGGCCAGCTGATCGCCGAGGTGGCGCCGAGCGAGGTGCACCCCGGTGATGTCGTGGCCCTGGTGTCCGGCCAGGAGGTGGACGCGTCCGCGCGGCGGCAGCTGACCCGGCTGCACGGCCTCACCGACCGGCTCGTATCGGCGGACCCCTCGTCCAGCCTGTCTCTCATCCTGTCCGCGCTGGGCGCCGCGCTGGGCAGCGAGCGGCTGTGCATCCATCTGCTCGCGGGGTCCACGCTGGTGTGCGCGGCCTCGCTGGGCCTGGCGCCCCCGCTGCTGTCCGCGTGGTCCGAGCTGCCGCTGGGCCCGGCCGGCGGCCCCGTCGGGCTGGCCGCGACCGCGCAGTGCCCCATCATCGAGGAAGATGTGCAGGCGGGGGCGACCTGGACGGCGTTCGCCGAGCTGGCCCGGTCGGCGAAGGTCGCGAGCTCGTGGTCGGTGCCGGTCCTGGGCCCGGGCGGGATCCTCGGCGTGATCACCGTGTTCCGCGCCACCGCGGGCAAGCCGCAGCGCGACGACCTCGACCTGGCCACCTTGTACGCCGGGTACGCAGCGAGCGCGATCGAGCGGGACCGGCTGCTGGACGAGGTCACCTCCCGCAACCGGGTGCTGGAGACGATCCGGGAGATGCTGGAGACGCTGGCCGGCCCGACCCAGGTCGCCGACGGGCTGGGCATCGCCCTCCAGCTGCTCCGCCGGGGCCTGGAGGCTGACGAGGTGGCGCTGGTGGTCCAGCGGCCCGACGCGCCGCCTGCCTGCCGGGCGGCCGCCAGCCTGACCCGGCCGGCCGCTCCCGCCCGGGACGGACCGCAGGACGGCCAGCCCGCGCCCGCGAGCCCCGCTGTCCTGCGGGCCGCGGGGCGGGCCCTGACCCGGGCCGGCCAGGACGTGGCCGCGCAGCCCAGCCGGGACGGCGATGACCAGCTGCTGTCGATGGCCTTTCCCGCCCCCGACAGCCTGGCCGCGCTGGTCGCCCGCTGGCATGACGGGCCGCTGCCCGCGGACTCCGCGGCGCTGCTGGAAGACGCGGCCCACTCGCTGCGGCTGGCGCTGGAGCGGGAAGAGGCCTGGTTCGCCAACCAGGAGACCGCCGCCCTGCGCCGGTCCCGGGAGCTGCAGCGCGGCTTCCTGTCCCGGCTGAGTCACGAGCTCCGCACCCCGCTGACCGCGATCAGGGGCTACGCCTCCAGCCTGCTCCAGACCGACGTGACCTGGGACGAGGAATCCGAGCAGCGGTTCCTGACCCGGATCGCGGCCGAGTCCTCCCGGCTCGGCCGTCTCGTGGACGACCTGCTGCGTTTTTCGGCGATCGAGTCCGGCATCCTCCAGCTGCAGCCGGACTGGTGCGACATCCCCCTGGTCATCGACGCCGCGATCGCGTGCCTGCCCCCTTCGGGCGCGCTGCTCGTCGGCGTGCGGTGCGCGGCCGGCCTGCCCGCCATCTGGGCCGACCACGATCGCCTGGAGCAGGTCTTCGTGAACCTGCTGGCCAACGCGGTCGGCCATAACCCGCCCGGCACCCGGGTCATGGTCACCGCCAGCCTCGACGGCCTGGACACGGTGCTGGTGAGCGTGGCCGACAACGGGCCCGGGATGCCGCCCGACGTCGCGCAGGCCCCGTTCGAGCCGATGCGCCGCCACCGCTCCCCCAGTTCCGGGTCCGGCCTGGGCCTGTCCATCGCCCGGGGCATCGTGGAGGCTCACGGCGGCCAGATGCAGCTGGTCCAGCCAGGCCGGGGCACCTGCTTCCGCATCACCCTGCCGGTGGAAAACCCCGACAACCCGGCTGCCGACGCTCACGCCGCCGGCAGCGGGGAGGAGACCAGGGTGGCCGGCCCAAGCGGGCCAGCACCGGCGAGGGGAGCCGGCTGACGTGCTCAAGCAGGCCGGGACCACGCGGGCGCTGGTGGTCGAGGACGATCCGAACATCGTGGACCTGATCCGGTCCAACCTCTCGGTGCGGGGGTTCGACACCGTGGTCTCCGTGGATGGGCTGCGCGCGCTGAACCTGCTGGAGACCGAGGAACCCGACATCGTGCTGCTCGATCTCATGCTCCCCGAGGTCGACGGGTTCGAGCTGTGCCAGATGATCCGGGAACGCTCGCCGGTCGCCATCATCGTGGTCTCCGCCCGCGGTGGCGAACGGGACAAGGTCACCGCGCTCAACATGGGTGCGGACGACTACCTGACCAAGCCGTTCAGCATCGAGGAACTGCTGGCCCGGATCACCGCGACGCTGCGCCGCACCCGCCCGGCCGAAACCGCCCCGCAGAGCGTCCCGCCGGTCATCACCATCGGCCCGGTGGAGATCGATCTGGCCCGCCAGCAGGTCCGCCGGGACGGCGCGGCCGTGCATCTCACCCCGACGGAGTTCGCCCTGCTGCGTGAGCTGGCCCTCAACCGCGGGAAGCTGCTGACCCACGCGCACCTGCTCCGCCGGGTCTGGGGCCGCGGGTACGAGACCGAGACCGAGTACGTGCGGGTCTACGTCCGCCGGCTGCGCGCCAAGCTCGAAACGGACGGCAGCGAGCCGATGATCCTCACCCAGCCGCGGGCCGGGTACCGGATCGCCGCGGACTGAGGCCGGCCTGCGTAAGCCGTCCCGGTCTCAGCCAGGTCTCGGGGCTGTCTCACGCCGGCCACAAATTTAAGGGTGGGGGGGAACCGTAGCCTATCGGCCGACGTTGTTAATGTTTTTTTCATGACGTTACGGCGATGTTTACGGCCCTGTTTATCTTCATAGTTCTACTGTTTTCCCAGATAGATGCGGGCGTGCGGCGCCTGGCGCCGAGTTGCTGGGCCGCACGCCATGGCATGTACCCGCCCACAGCGAGGTGGTTCCTTTGCATTCAATGACCAAGAAAGCGGCCCTGACGGCCGTGGCCGGCAGTGCGGCTCTCGTCATCGCCGCCTGCGGCAGCAGTTCATCGTCCGGTTCCTCGGGGGGCAGCAGCAGCAGCAGTTCCTCGGTGCCGCAGCTCTCACTCAGCCAGATCAACAACTCGTTCTCGGCCATGGCCACGCTCAAGCCACTCGTGGCCAAGGGCAAGGGCAGTATTGCCGTGATCCTGCCGGACACCGTGTCGTCCACCCGTTACGTCGAGTTCGACGCGCCGTACCTGAAGGAGTCGTTCCAGAAGGCCGGGCTCAAGTCGTCGCAGTACGTGGTGCAGAACGCGCTGGGCAGCGACGCGACCCAGTTCAGCGACGCCCAGACCGACATCACCAAGGGCGCGACCGTGCTGATCGTGGACCCGATCGACTCCGGTGTCGGCGCGCACATCGAGTCCTACGCCAAGGCGCACGGCGTGGCGGTCATCGACTACGACCGGCTGGTCCTCGGCGGCAGCCGCAAGTACTACGTCAGCTTCAACAACGTCAAGGTCGGCACCCTGATCGGCCAGGGCCTGGTCAGCTGCGTCTCCGCCTGGGGCGTGAAGAAGCCGCAGGTCATCGTCATGAAGGGCGCGCCCACCGACAACAACGCGACGCTGTTCGCGCAGGGTTACGACGCCGTGCTCGCACCTAAGTTCAGCTCCGGTGGCTGGAAGGACGTCAGCAACCCGGCCGGCACCTGGGACCCGCCGACCGCGCTGAGCGAGTTCCAGCAGCAGTTCACCGCCCACTCGGGCATCAACGCCGCGCTCATTCCGAACGACGAGAACGGCGCGCCGATCATCCACTACCTGCAGAACAAGGGCATCAAGGCGAAGACCTTCCCGACCACGGGCCAGGACGCCACGCTCACCGGGCTGCAGAACATCCTGACCGGCTACCAGTGCGGCACCGTGTACAAGCCGATCTACCTGGAGG
>JAOPYP010000468.1 GCA_025964635.1 Actinomycetes bacterium
CGGAGCCCGTTTTGCTGCCAGCCATGGAAGAGGTCATTGCGGCCAGTGTCCACGCCCTGACGGCGGTGATCGAAAACGGCGCGGTTGTCGCTTCCGAAGTCGTAGGCACCCACCTGGGAGGCATCCAGCTCCCGGGCGCCCACGGCGCGGCCGGTCACGGTGGTGAGGGGCACCAGGCGGGTAGTCACGGGGACGGCGGTCACGCAGGAGGCTTCGGGCACCACTGAAGCGCATGCCGGACGGCTGTTCGCGCACAACGGGGTGGTGCACGGCCTTGCGAGCTGGACCCCCAGCACCCGGAGGCCGCGCCCGGCTGACCTGGGCGCGGCCCCTTCCGTGTGGTCTCCGCCATGTGCCGCTCAGCGCAGTGAGCGCGCGACTTCCTCCAGGTGGGCCAGGGACTCCTGCATGCCCTCTTCCATGCCGGAGTTGATGTGCGCGTCCCGGTGCTCCTGGCTGGTGTGCTGCACGAGCATCCGGACCGTCGTGCGCCCATCGGCTTCGGTGAACGTGATCGTGTCCAGCGCCCCGGCGTCGGGCATGCCCTCGAACACCTCGGTCGAGACCACCAGCTCGTCCGGGACGATCTCCCGGTACTCGCCGTGGAACGCGACCTCGAACCCGGCGTTCGCGGTCATCACGTAGCGCCAGGTGCCGCCGACCCGCAGGTCGATCTCGGCGCTGGTCACCTCGCCGCGGTCCCCGCCCCACCAGCGGCGGACCAGCTCGGGTTCGGTCCAGGCCCGGTAGACCAGGTGTGCGGGAGCGTCGAACTCCCGCGTGATCAGGATCTGCGTGTCGTCCGGGAGGGTCACCACTGCCCGGCGGCTACTTGTCACGGCCATTCTCCCCGTCCTCCTCTGCCTTGAGTTCTTCCAGCACGGCGTCGAGCCGGTCGAAGCGCCGCGACCAGGCCTGCTCGTACGGCTTTACCCAGTCGTAGATGGGCTTCAGCGGGCCGGCGTTGAGCCGGTACATCCGCTGGCGCCCGTCCTCACGTACCTCCACCAGGCCGACCTCCCTCAGGACCCGCAAGTGCTTGGACACCAGCGGCTGAGCCAGCCTGAGCAGCGCGACGAGGTCGTTCACCGGCCGTTCCCCGCCGGCCAGCAGGTCCAGGATCTCCCGCCGCCGGGGCTCGGCCACCGCGTTGAACGCATCCGCTGTCGTTGCTGCCCGTGCCATGACAGAATCATATTCCTATATAGGAATATGTCAAGGGGCGGTCTGATCCAGGGCCTTCTCGAACCAGTGGTGCGCGTAGGGCTCGTCGCTGAACGCGGCCACCTCCCGGTAGCCGGACGTGCGGTACAGGCTGATCGCCTCGGCCAGGGTGCCGTTGGTCTCCAACCGCAGCACGCTGACCCCGCGCGCCACGGCGTGCGCCTCCAGCTCGGTGAGCAGCCGCCGGCCGAGCCCGAGACCGCGCGCGGCCGGGGCGACCCACATCCGCTTGATCTCCGCGGGCGCGCCGTCGTGAAACTTGAGCCCGCCGCAGCCGACCGCGTCGGAATGCAGGGTGGCGACCAGGAACAGTCCCGCGGGCGGGATCAGCTCCCGGTCTTCCGCCGGGAGACTCCGCGCCGGGTCGAAGCCCCTGTCGAACCGGCGGCCGAGCTCGTCGAAGTACGCCCGCACGCAGGCGCGGGCGGCCGGGTCACCGGGATCGCGCACGTCAACCTCGACCGCCGACGCCACCAGCAGCCGCTCGACCTCGGCCATCGCGGCGGCCAGCCGGTTCCGCTGGGACGCGCTGAGCGGGCGGAGGATCGACGCGGCCGCGTCATCGGCGCGCTGGTCGAGCTCGGCCCGCTCGGCCAGGCCGCGGCTGGTCAGGCGGGCCGTGCGCACCCGGCCGTCCTGCCCGCTGCTGTCCACGGCGGCCAGCCCGTCCGCCTCCAGCGCGCGGAGCAGCCGGCTCAGGTACCCCGAGTCGAGGTCCAGCCGGGCGCGCAGCGACCGGAGGTCCGCGCCGTCCGGGCCGATCTCCCACAGCAGGCGGGCCTGCCCCAGCGGGCGGTCCCGGGCCAGGAACTCGTCATCGAGCGCGCCAACCCGCTGGGTGACGGTCCGGTTGAACCGCCGGACCTGGGTGATCAGGGGAGCGTCCATTCTCTGACTCTAGTCAGAGAATCCGGCGTGGCCAGGGGACTGGTCATCGGCCCGTGACCGGGGGCGCTCGGGCCGGTCCTGGCGGAGCACCTCGATCAGCGCGGAATCGTCGAGGCGGCCCAGGCCCCGCCCGTGCCCTTCCTCATACAGCCGCCGCGCGGCCGCGGTCAGCGTCGCAGACGCCCCGGCGTGCTCGGCCGCCGCGCTGACCAGGCCCATGTCCTTCACGAAGATGTCCAGGGCGCTACGCGGCTCCCGGAACTCCCCGGCGATCATCCGCTCCCCCCGGTCCTCGAACATGAACGACGCCGCGGCGCCGTCACGCAGCACCCGCCAGCACTCCCCCGGGTCCAGGCCGAGCGACTCCCCGAACGCCAGCGCCTCGGCCGCGGCCGCGATGTGCACCCCGCACAGCAGCTGGTTGACCAGCTTCATCCGCTGGCCGTCGCCCGGGGCCGGGCCGACCACCGGGGCGCTCCGGGCCAGCGCATCGAGCAGCGGCCGGACCCGGCCGGCCGCGTCCTGCGCACCGGACACCATGATCAGCAGGTCGCCCGCGGCCGCGCGCTGCACCCCGCCGGAGACCGGCGCGTCGACCACGGTGACCCCGCCGCGGCCGAGGCGGGTGGCGACCTCGGCGACGACCTCCGGGCCGACCGTCGCCATGATCACCACGACCGCTCCGGCCGCCAGCGAGCCGGCCGCGCCGGCCGGCCCGAACAGCACCTGGTCCACCTGGTCCGGCGTGGCCACCATGATCGCGGCGATCTCGGCGTCCCGGACCGCCCCGGTGATGCTGTCCGCGGCCCGGACCCCGTCCCCGGCCAGCGCCGCGGCCCGTCCCGGCACGATGTCGTAGGCCACGACCGAGTGCCCCGCGCGGGCCAGGCATCCCGCCATGGGGGCGCCCATCGCGCCCAGCCCGAGCCAGCCGATCCGCATCAGGGAACCTCCTGCTCGCCGTTGAGGATGGCCACCACCTGCGCCAGCGTGCCGTCGCCGCCGACGTTGCCGGCGAACACGACGTACGGCATCCCGACCGCCTCCGCGGCCGCGTCGAGCGGCCGGAACACCGAGATCGTGCCCGGGAACAGCTGGCCGGCCACCTCGGCGCGCCGGATCCCGAGCCCGTGGAGCATCACGTCGTGCGAGGTGATCCCGCCTTTGGCGATCACCCAGGCGGGCCGGGCGGCCAGCGCGTCGCGGACGATCCGGGACAGGGCCGCGGACACGGTGCGGGCGATGGCCAGGCTGTCCGCCGCGTCCCGGCCGGCCACGACCGCGCGGCTGGTGTACAGCAGCACATCCGACTCGGCCAGCGCCCCGGTGACCCGCCGCGCGGTGGCGGCGGCCACGTCCGGGCCGCCGCCCAGCACCGCGGGGACGTCCAGCTCGATGTCCGTGGTACTGGCGCGGGCCCGCAGCGCGGCGACCTGCCGGCTGGTCTGCCCGACGTGCGAGCCGACCACGACCAGGCCGTGCCCGCCGCGCCGGCCGTCTCCCCGGATCTGCGCCCCGCGCTCTTCTCCCCAGATCTGCGCTCCGCGCAGGGGCGGCTTGGGCCCCAGGCCGCTGAGCGCCCGCACGAAGGACGGCCCGGTACGAAACAGGAACGACTGGCCCTCGCGCTCGGCGTCCAGCACGCTGCGGGCCACCGTCTCCAGGTCGGAGTACTCGGTGGCGTTGACCACCACCCACGCCCCGCTGGCCGCGCTGGCCAGCACCTCGCGGACCCGGGCCGGCCCGCCGAGCCGGATGTCCGCCAGGCTGATGCTGCGCACGTCCTCCGGCCGGATCGTCCCCCCGCTTTTTTCCGCAACGAAAACCCGCAGGTCCGAAGCGGCGTACCCAAACGCACTGTCGTTC
Organism: Actinomycetes bacterium; assembly: GCA_025964635.1. Lineage (GTDB taxonomy): Bacteria > Actinomycetota > Actinomycetes > Streptosporangiales > Streptosporangiaceae > RYN-230. Next base: position 3,979 of record JAOPYP010000468.1, read on the forward strand.
GCGAACTCGGTCTCACCGACGGGGACGAGGCCGGCCGCCGTGCGCGCCCAGTGGATGTCGGCCGCGGTCACCCGGCCTGCCTCGAGGAACGCGGGAATCAGGAGGACACCGTCGTAACCGCGGCCGACCATATCCCGCCGGACCGCCTGCAGCGCGGCGACCTCCGCCATCACGTGGCCGCGCAGCGTGGAGTCGCTCCGGCTGATCAGCTGGATGCGGGTGCCGCGCCGCCCCGCCACCGTGATCAGGCCCCGGGCGGCCCGGGTGGTCAGCTCGGCGGCGGCCGGGCCGTCCAGGCTGCGGGAGTTGGTGAGCACGAAACAGGTGGCGGCCGGCCCGGCCAGCGCCGCGGCGTACGCGTCCTCCTCCAGCACGGTCACGACCTGGATGTCGTGCACGGCCTGTGACCCGGTCGGGTCGTCGTCGAGAACCCCCAGGAGCAGGTCGTCGGCGGCGCGCAGGGCGCGGATCGATTCCCGCCGGGCCTCGTCGTCGGGGCGGGCCGGGGGCAGGCCGGCGAACACCTCGGCCGCGTCCGGCCGCTTGTCGCCCAGCAACCCTGGCCCCTCCCCGCGCCTGCGGTCCCCCGGCTTCGTGTGGTTCCCCGCGCCGGGTCTGCGGCCGGGGTGCGGCAGATCCGCCGCCCGGGATCCGGGCACCGGAGGTCACCACTGCCTAAGATCGCACTGTATTCCTCGCCCCCGGCCCAGGACGGAGACGCCGTGGCGAATGTGGTGATCACCGGCGGTGCCGGGTTCCTGGGCGCCCGGCTGGCCCGGGACCTGCTGGCCGCGGGCTCGCTGGACGTGGCGGGAGACGGCGAGCGCCCGCTGTCCCGGGTGACCCTCCTCGACCGGGTCGCGGCGCCGCCGGACCTGGCCGCCAGCGACCGGGTCACAGTGGCCGAGGGCGACCTCGCCGGCCTGGTGGCCCCCGGGCAGGCCGGGCGGTACGCGCTGGCGGGCGCTGACGTGGTCTTCCACCTGGCCGCCGCGGTCAGCGGGGAGTGCGAGACCGACTTCGACCTGGGCATCCGGGCGAACCTGCACGCCACGGAGGCGCTGTTCGCCGCCTGCCGCGCGGTGGGCACCATCCCGCTGGTGGTCTTCTCGAGCTCGATCGCCGTGTTCGGCGGCTCCCCCGAGCTGCCGCTCCCGGCCGTGGTGGAAGACCGCACGCTGCCGAATCCGCAGACCAGCTACGGGATCCAGAAGTTCATCGGCGAGCAACTGCTGGCCGACTACACCCGCAAGGGGTTCCTGCGCGGGCGGAGCATCCGGCTGATGACGGTCAGCGTGCGCCCCGGCCGCCCCAACGCCGCGGCCTCGGGCTTCATGTCGGGCATCATCCGCGAGCCGCTCGCGGGCCAGCGCGCCGTCTGCCCGGTGGATCCGGCCGCTGAGGTGGCGCTGGCCTCCCCGGCCCGGGCCATCGAGGCCCTGCGGTGCGCGGTCACGTCGCCCGACGATGTCTGGGGCGGCCGTACCGCGGTGACCATGCCCGGCCTCACGGTGACCGTGGGCGACATGGTGGCCGCGCTGGCGCAGGTGGCCGGCCCCGAGGTTACCAGCCTTATCGACTGGGTCCCGGATCCGGCGGTGGCAGGAATGGTGTCGGGCTGGGCCGCCCATTTTCACTCGGACCGGGCGGCCCGGCTGGGCCTGGCCCCCGACCCGGACTTCACCTCGATCATCCGGAAGCACCTGGCGGACACCCAGCCGCGCTAGCAGCCCGGTCCGACATGCATCCGCGACAGGAGGTCCCCATGGGGTCGGCCGACGACCGGGCCGGCGAGGAGCCGGCCGCGAGCGACTTCCCGGTGCACCGCCGTTTCACCACCCGGTGGGCCGACAACGACGTGTACGGGCACCTCAACAACGTCGTCTACTACGAGTTCTTCGACTCGGCCGTGAACGGCTGGCTGATCGACGCGGCCGGCCTGGACATCAGGGAGCTGCCGGCCATCGGCGTGGTGGCCGAGACCTCCTGCCGCTACCTGCGCGAGATCTCGTTTCCCGGCGATGTGTCGGTCGGGCTCGCGCTGCTCCGGCTGGGCACCTCCAGCGTGGTGTACCAGCTCGGCGTGTTCGCCTATGAGGACGGGGCCCTGGATTCCCGGCCGCGGGCGGTCGGGCGGTTCGTGCATGTGTACGTGGACGCGCAGACCCGCAGGCCGGTCCCGGTCCCGGAGCCCGTCCGCTCCGCTCTGGCGGCCCTGCAGCGGCCCGCGTGATCACGGACGCGCCGGTCCCGCGGGCCTGCTCGGGGCGTGACGCCACCCGTCACGGATCAGGGTTAACATGGCTGTCAGCCTGTTTCCGGAGGGAGGGGCCAGGTGGAAGCACCGGCCACGGACCACCGGCGGGCCACCGCCGAGCGGAACGTCCAGGCGATCCTGGATGCGGCCGAGGACCTGCTGGACCGGCGGGGCCAGCCGGGGATCTCGGCCGTCGCCACCGAGGCCGGCGTGTCCCGGG
>JAOPYP010000498.1 GCA_025964635.1 Actinomycetes bacterium
CGCCTCTTGCGTGCGGGAGGGGGCGTACCTCGACTGGCCGCCGTATGTCACCGCACGCGCCCTGGCCGCGGGCGTGGAAGCGACTCCGACCGTCCTGGTCGCGGGGGTGCAGGTCCCGGCGGAGAGCGAGGCCATCGCCGTCGCCGTCGCGCAGGTCGCCGCGCAGCGCTGATCGCCCGGATCAGAGCGGGAACTCGTAAAGCTCCGCAGGGGCGTCGAGGCCGCTGATCCCGGCTGGCCGGCCGGAACGACGTCGCACCTGGCCGGGTCGGTACTCTTGTGATCGTCAGATGATGCCCTGACGCGGAGGTCGTGGCCTCCCGAACCGCTCCGGCTGATGGCTTCTACTCAGACCGCTGCGCACGGAGGCCGTTCGCGTTGCCTGACCGTACTGCCGATCCCGGCGGGCCATCGGGCCCGGACCCGGGCGACTCAGCCGCTGCGGACCTGGCCGTCGCCGCGGTCCCCGGGCCGCCTTCCCCGCGGTCTGCGCGGCGGAGCCTGCCCCGGATCGACCGGCGCGAGGTTGCCGCGATCTTCACCGGCGGCGCGCTCGGCACCCTGATGCGGGCCGCGCTGGCCGAGGCGTTCCCGCACCCGGCGACGGCGTGGCCGTGGCCCACGTTCGCGGTCAACATCGTGGCGGCGTTCCTGCTCGGCTACTTCGTCACCCGCCTGCAGGAACGGCTGCCGCTGTCCAGCTACCGCCGGCCGCTGCTGGGCACCGGGCTGTGCGGCGGCCTGTCCACGTTCTCCACCATGCAGGTGGAAATCCTCACGATGCTCGACGCGCACGACTGGAGCCTGGCCATCGGCTACACCGCGGCCAGCGTGGTGGCCGGCTACGCCGCGATCTACCTGGCCACCGCGCTTGTCCGGCGGGTACGGGTGCGATGAGGACACAGCCGTGAACGTGTTCCTCTGGGCGGGGGTCATCCTCATCGGCGGGGCTGGCTCGGTGGCCCGCTTCCTGGCTGATGGCGTGGTGGCGTCGGCGGCCGGCCGGGACTTCCCGTTCGGCACGCTCGTCATCAACGTGTCCGGCGCGATGATCCTGGGCCTCCTCACCGGGCTGGCCCTGGGTCACGACCAGGCGCTGCTGGCGGGCACAGCCGCGGTCGGCTCCTACACGACGTTCTCGACCTGGATGTTCGAGACCGAGCGGCTCGCGGAGGAGCGCCAGTACCGCCGGGCCGCGGCGAACGTGATCGTCAGCCTGGTCCTCGGCGTCGCCGCGGCCGCGCTCGGCCGGCTGATCGGAGCGCACCTGTGAGCACCGGCCGGTGGAGTCCATCCAGCCGGACGCCGGAGGAGACACTGTGAGCGTGGACGCCGTCAAGCTGACCAGCTACTTCGGCGAGCGTCAGCGGAGCGGCGGCCGGTTCGTCGCGGATGCCCTGATCGACCTGTACGGGCGGAACGAGATCGCGGCCAGCATCCTGCTGCGGGGCACCGAGGGGTTCGGGCTCAAGCACCACCTGCGCACCGACCGATCGCTGACCCTGTCCGAGGACCTGCCGCTCACCGCGATCGCGGTGGATCGCCGCCCGCGTATCGACGCGGTGCTCGGCCCGACGCTGGAACTCAACCGCAGCGGGCTGGTCACCCTGGAACGGGCGCGGCTGCTGACCGGCGGGGCCGGCCTGGCCATCGTCCCGGGGGACCGGCCCGAAAGCAGCAAGCTCACCGTCTACCTCGGCCGCCAGGAACGGGTGCACCGGGTACCCGCCTTCGCGGCCGTCTGTGACCTGCTGCACCGCCGCGGCGTCGCCGGGGCCACCGCGCTGCTCGGTGTGGACGGCACGGCCCGCGGCCAGCGGGAACGGGCCAGGTTCTTCAGCCGCAACGCCGAGGTGCCCATGATGGTCATCGCGGTGGGCTCCGGCGACCAGATCGGGCGGGTGCTGCCCGAACTGGGCGCGCTGCTGCGCCGTCCGCTCGCCACCCTGGAACGGGTCCAGGTGTGCAAGCGTGACGGCCAGCTCCTCGCCCCGCCCGGCCCGCTCCCCGCCGCCGACGGGCACGGCATGGCGCTGTGGCGCAAACTCATGGTGTTCAGCTCCGAGGCGGCCCAGCACGCCGGCCAGCCGGTGCACCGCGCCCTGGTCCGGCGGCTGCGCTCCGCCGGGATGAGCGGTGCGACCACGGTGCGCGGGATCTGGGGATTCCACGGCGACCACGCCCCGCACGGTGACCGGCTCCTCCAGCTGGGCCGCCACGTGCCCGCGGTCACGATCGTGATCGACAGTCCGGAGCGGATCGCCACCGCGTTCCCCATCATCGACGAGCTCACCGCCGAGCACGGGCTCGTCACGGCCGAGACCATCCCCGCCATGCGGGCCGTTGCGGGTGACCGCCGCCGCGGCGGCCCGCGGCTGGCCACGCACCACCTTTAGAACCAGCTGGCCGGGCACTCCGGGAAGGGCACGGCGCTCAGCACCGCCGCCGTCTTCGGGATCGACGACCCCACCGCGACATGGTTCCCCCCGGATGGTGCGCGGCGATGACCGGTCCGGCCCCGGGCCGCGGTCACCGCCAGCCAGCCGGCCGGTCCCCGGCCGGCCGGTACGGTCATGCCGAGTCAAACGCCACACTGGTGCCGGGGCCCAGCCCGTACGGCCGGTCCTGCGGCGACCGTCCGCCATCCGGCCGCGGGGCCGCCCGTCTGCGGGCCACCTGCGGGGCGGCCCGGAGGGCTGGGATGACTGGGCACTGGGGCACTTATGAGGAGGCTGATGTGGTCCGCGTGTGGCTGATCCGGCACGGGCAAAGCGAATCCAACGCCGGGCTGCCCTCGACTGACTGGCGGGGGATCCCGCTGACCGAGCTGGGGCGCGGGCAGGCGCAGCACGTGGCCGGGGTGTTCGCGGACCCGCCGCAGCTCGTCGTCACATCGCCGTACGTGCGGGCCAGGCAGACCGCGCAGCCCACGATCGACCGCTACCCCGGAGCGGCCGTCGAGGAGTGGCCGGTCCAGGAGTTCTCGTACCTGCGTCCACTCGGGCGGGCGACCACCTCGCGCGAGCGCGAGCCCGAAGTCCGGACGTACTGGGAGCGGGCCGACCCGCGGCTCACCGAGCCGGGGGCGGAGTCGTTCGCCGGCCTGCTCAGCCGGGTGACCAGCTTCCTCGGCCGGCTGGGCGAGCGGGACACCGGGCCGGTGGTGGTCTTCACTCACGGCATCTTCATGCGCGCCGTGGCCTGGTTCGTGCTGACCGGTGTGGCCGATCCCGGGCCGGAGGATATGCGCCGGTTCCGCACCTTCACCAGCCTGTACCCGGTGCCCAACTGCGGGGTCATGGAGTTGCGGTACTACCCGGGTGAGTCAGCCCCGGCGCTCATGGGCGGGTCCACGCTCCACCTGCCCGCCCGCCTGGCGCCGGAGGATCCCGACGAGCGGCGGTCCGTGTCGCTGACCTGACCGGCCCCGCCGGTAGGGTCGGGCGTCATGAGCAGCCCGGTGACCGATATCCGGCTTATCACCGTGGACGACGCCGGGGCCATCACCGCACACCTCCGCCGCGACGCCGAGGTCACGGCGCGCTGGGACCCGGCCCGTACCCGGGATTACCACACCCTGGACGGGCAGCGCCGGCACATCGAGCGGATGCTCGACCGGCACCGTCACGGTGCGTCGTGGCCTGCGGTGATCCTGGACGGTCAGACCGTTATCGGGCAAATAACCGTGCAGGAGATCCTGCTGGGGGCGTGGCGGAAGGCGTCTATCGGCTACTGGATCGGGACCCCGCACCAGGGGCAGGGTCACGCGACCCGGGCGGTCGGCCTGGTGCTCCGGCTCATGGCCCGGGACCTCGGCCTGCATCGCGCGGAGGCGGTCACCCAGATCGAGAACACCGCCTCCCAGAACGTGCTGCGCAAGAACGGTTTCCTGCCGATCGGCATCGCCCGGTCGCGCATCTTCACGGCCGGGGCCTGGCACGACGAGATCATGTGGGAACGCCTGCTGGAGGAGTGATGTGATGGCCCGAACGCTGTGCGTCTTGCTTCGACCGGGCTGTCGCCCGGACCGAGATCATCGACGTCGGCCTGGACCCGTCCCCGGCTAAGCCGCGCGCCGCGGCCCGCTCGGTCGGCGGGTCGGGCCGCTCCTGGCTGCGGTGGCCGGGTTCGAGGTGCTGGGCCTGGGACAGCCGGAGCGGCTCGAACGGCCCGCTGCTGTCCGCGGCCAGCGGTTCGCCGGTCACGCACACGTGGTCGCCGCCCTCGTCGACCAGCACGACCCGCCGCAGGATCAGCCGGTGCGGGCAGTCCTCCAGCACCGGCACCCCACCCGGGCCGGGGCCCACCCGCAGCCCCGCGAACTTGTCGGTCTCGTCCCCGGTCAGGGTCCCGAACCGCTCGGCCAGCGCGAGATCGGCCGAGGTGAGGAACTGGACGGCCAGGTGAGTCGCGCGCAGTCCCACCCGGTAGGTGTGGTTCGCCTTGGACAGCCACACGCAGTAGCGGCCCGGGTCGATGCTGGACTGGGCGTGGAAACCCACCAGGCACCCGGCCCGCTCGTGACCCTCGGCCGTGGTGACCACGATCAGCGGGTTGTCCAGGGACGACATGATGGTGGTAAACGCATCACGGGGCATGGGTACCTCGCTCGTACCGCAGGAACAGCGTGTCGTCGGCCTGCAGCACGTCCCGCAGGGCGAACCGGGCCAGCGGGGCGCCGGGGGGCGCCAGGGACACCGGCAGCGGGTCCCCGCCCATCAGCGGGGCGAGGGTCAGGCAGAGCTCGTCCACCAGGCCGGCCGCGACCAGTTCGCCGAGCCAGGTGGGGCCGCCTTCGCAGAGGACCACGCGGTATCCCCGCTCGGCCAGCCGCCGCAGGGCCAGGTCCGGATCGACCCGGTCGCCGCCCGCCACGATCACGTCGGCGGCCTGGCGGGCCTGCTCCAACCGCTCCGGGTTGGCGGCGGAACAGGTGATCACCAGGGTCCGGGCCTCCGGCGGTGCGTCCGCGAACGCCCGGGCCGACCAGTCCAGCTCGAGGGACCGGGTCACCACGGCGAGCGACGGCGTGGCCGGCCGGCCGGCCGCCACCCGCGCCGCGACCCGTTCCGGCGGCAACCGCACCACCCCGTAATGCTCGGCGCGGACCGTCTCCGCCCCGACCAGCACCACGTCGGCCAGTGCCCGCATCAGCCGGAACAGTTCAGCGTCCGGCGGGGTGGACAGGTCGCCGACCCGCCCGCCAATCGCCGCCGAGCCATCCAGCCCACCGACCATATGCGCCGTCACCCAGCAGCGGCCGTCCGGCTGCGCCCGCTTGACCTGGGCATACGGTTCCAGCGGATCGGCGATCCGCGGGCCGGGCTCCAGCATCCGCATTCCGCTCATGGTGGCTCACTACCTCATCCGGCGCTGCCCATCCGGGCAGCCAGCCTGCGATCTTCGGCCGGGTAGTCCAGCAACGGGGCGAAGTAGCAGTCCCCGGAACCCGGGATTAGGGCCGCGTCCTCCTCGCCCCGGGCCAGCAGCCGCCGGGCGGTGGCCCGCCCGATCGCCCCGGTGCCGCCGATGATGACCGCCCGTCCCACTCCGGCACCGTACCCCGGCCCGCGCCGGGCCCACGCGGGACGCCACCCGCGGGCCTCCGGGGCCCGGGCTACACTAGAGGGGTGACGCGATGCACGGGGTGGTGGCGGCCGCGGTAAGGCGGTAGCTGTCTCATGCATCTGATGGCCCGCCTCTGGCGGGCCAGTTTCATGTCACCGGCTGGAGGCCTGTTCCCAGGAGGCCCCGTGCCTGCCAGTACGCTTCCCGCCGCCTCGCCGGTGTCCTCGCTCCAGACGGCCCGCGAGCGCAGTGCCGCGCTGGACGCCGCCATCCGGGAGAATCCGGGCCGGTTCCGGGTGCTGACCGGCGACCGCCCGACCGGCCCGCTGCACGTCGGCCACCTGTTCGGCACCCTGCTCAACCGGGTCCGCCTCCAGGAGCTGGGCGCCGGGGTCATGGTGCTCATCGCGGACTACCAGACGCTCACCGACCGCGACGCCCCGGA
>JAOPYP010000551.1 GCA_025964635.1 Actinomycetes bacterium
GCGGAGCCGGGGGGCGCGGAGCCGGGGGAGGCAGCCCCGGGAGATGCGGCCCCGCCGGGGGCGGGCGGTCCACTCCGGGACGCGGCCGCCCTGGGCCGGGAGGGAGCGGTCGCGTCGGCCTGCGGGCCGCCACTCTGTGCGGCGGGCGCAGCGGGCGCGGTGGAAGCTGCGGCTGCTGCCCGAGAGGCGGATGTGGCGGGCGGGGCGGGAGTGGCTCTCGAGGGCGCGGCCGGTGCGGCAGGGGCTGGCGCGGCAGGGGCCGGGCCTGGGGGGCCGGACGGGGCCGAGACGGCCGCGGGGGCCGCCGGCCGGGAGCCGGACGGCACCAGGCTGGGCGCTGCGTCCGCGCCGCCGGAGCCGGACCCCCCGGCCTGCGCGCCCTCGAGCCTGCGTTCCAGCCGTTCCAGACGCACCAGCAGGGCCTTGTCACCGGCCGACGCGGCGGGCAGCAGGATCTGGGCGCACGAGAGCTCCAGCAGCAGCCGGGGCGACGTCGCCCCGCGCATCTGGATCAGCCCCTCGCTGATGATTTCCGCCGCCCGGGTCAGCTCAGCCTGGCCAAACCGGCCCGCCTGCTCGGTCATCCGGTCGAGCCGGTCCGCAGGCATGTCGAGCAGTCCGGTCTGACCCGCACCCGGCACGGCGGCCAGCACGATCAGGTCGCGGAACCGGTCGAGCAGGTCAGCGGCGAACCGGCGGGGATCGTGGCCGCCTTCCATCACCCGGTTCACGGCGCGGAACACCGCCGCGCCGTCCTCGTTGGCGAACGCGTCCGCGACCTCGTCCAGCAGGTTCTCGTCGGTGTACCCGAGCAGGGCGACCGTCCGGTCGTAGCGCAGCCCTTCTTCCCCGGCCCCGGCCAGCAACTGGTCCAGGACCGAGAGGGAATCACGGGCCGACCCGGCGCCCGCGCGCACCACCAGCGGCAGCACCGCGGGCTCGTAGGCGATCTGCTCCGCGCTGAGGATCTCCTCCAGCAGCTCCCGCAGGATGGCGGGCGGCACCAGGCGGAACGGGTAGTGGTGGGTGCGCGACCGGATGGTGGCGATGACTTTTTCCGGCTCGGTGGTCGCGAACACGAACTTCAGGTGCGGCGGGGGTTCCTCGACGAGCTTCAGGAGCGCGTTGAAGCCCTCCCGGGTCACCATGTGCGCTTCGTCGATGATGTAGATCTTGAAGCGGCCGGACACGGGCGAGTAGAACGCCCGCTCGCGCAGGTCCCGGGCGTCGTCCACGCCACCGTGCGAAGCCGCGTCGATCTCGATCACATCGAGGCTGCCCGGGCCGTCGGGGGCGAGGGCCACGCACGACTCGCATTTGCCGCACGGGTCCGGGGTCGGTCCCTCCGCGCAGTTCAGCGAGCGGGCCAGGATCCGCGCGCTGGTCGTCTTGCCGCAGCCGCGGGGCCCGCTGAACAGGTAAGCGTGATTCACCCGCCCCGTGCGGAGTGCCTGCCGGAGCGGCTCTGTGACGTGGTCCTGGCCTTTGACCTCGGCGAACGTCGCCGGCCGGTAACGGCGGTAGAGCGCTAGGCGCGGCGGGGGGCCACCGGGCCGGCCCGGGTCCACAGGAACGGTGCTGGACACGTCGCCTGTCATGACCTCACCCTCGCGGTGCCGGTAAGGACCCCCCGCACACCCGCCAGAGCCCGCGTACCCTTGCTGCCTTCCGGCCCTGGGGGAGTTGGCGGGATAAGCGCCGTGCGGGGGGTCGCGGCCCAGTCTAGCCACGGCCGGGGGGCGGTTGCGCCGCATCCCGCCCGGCGGCCGGCCAGCTTCAACTGGTCCGCGATGCCGCGTCCAGGCGGTCCGCCGTCCCGGTAGGCTTACCGGCGGAGGATTCGCCTAGTGGCCTAGGGCGCACGCTTGGAAAGCGTGTTGGGGGCAACCCCTCAGGAGTTCGAATCTCCTATCCTCCGCCAGCAGAACCTGGCTCGCCTCCGCCGGCAGAACCTGGCTCGCGGCCACACCCCCGGGCTACAGAAGGTCGGCGAGAAGCGCAGCGGCGCGGGCGGCGCCGTCGGGCGCGACCGGGCGGTAGCCGACCTCACGGCCGATCTCGGTAGCGATCGCGGCGGCGATCTCAGCGGGCCCCGAAGTCTCGTAATCCATGCAGCGGCCGGCCCGGTAGCGGCCGAGCCGGTGCCGCACGTGGATGGTCTGCTCGAAGTGATGGCCGAGCGGGAAATACAGGAACGGCCGCCGGTTCGCGGTCAGCTCCATGGTCGTCGTGAGACCACCCTGGACGACAGCCAGGTCGCAGACGGCCAGGTGCCGGTAGAGGTCGGGGACGTAGCGCCGGATCTCCAGCCCGTCCAGCTCGCCCAGCCCAGGCGGCCCGTCCAGACCGGACAGGATGGCCGGATCGATCCGGGGGCCGGCCACGATGATCATCCGGAGGTCAGGCACCTGCTCCTTGGCCTGCGGAAAGGCCGCGATCACCCGCCGCAGCAGCGGCGCGCCCACTGAGGAGCCGCCGACGGTGACGATGCAGATCCGCTCATTCTCGCCGTAGCCGAGCGACGCCCGGTCGCCGAGCTGTCGGGGGTCGAAGCCGGTGACATAGCCCGCGAAATCGTAGTGCTGCTCGGTCCAGGCGCGGATAGACGGCAGACCGGGCCCGAAGGAGTCCGGGACGACGTCGTCCGGATCCCCGACGAAGATGGCCCGGTCGCGCACTCGCGGAAACCGGGCGATGTGCTCGATCATCTCCGCGTTGCAGTCGGCGGTCAGGTACGCCTCGTGCTCACCGCCGTCAGCCATCGGCAGCCAGCCGACGAAGTCGGTCAGCCAGGCATAACCGGCCGACTTCAGCTCCGGGTTCTCGTGCAGGTAGTAATCGAGTTCCCAGGACTCATCGCCGATCCAGAGGTCATAGTCCTCCTCGCGGGCCAGGTCATGAAACACCATGAAGTTCGCGAGCAGGATCTCGTCCATCCGCCGGATGGCCTGGAACGAGTGCAGGTCATGCCCCGCCGATTCGGACTCGATGTGGCCGGACTCACTGGCCAGGTACGCGCTCGCCGGGTGGACCCGCTCGCCGCGCGCCTCCAGCACCCGGGTCACCGGGTGCTGGGCCAGCCAGTCGATCTCGAGGCCAGGGTGGAGCGCGCGGAGTTCACCGGCGATCGCGACGTCACGCAGGGCGTGGCCCAGGCCGATCGGCGAGGAGATGTACAGCGCGCGCTTGGGGCGGGAGCGACCCCGGCGCCAGCGGCGCGGCGGCCCGGGCGGGCAGGCGAAGTCCCGGATGACGAGATTCGCCGCGACCGGGTCGCGGAGGTGCGGCGCGTGGCCGGAGCCCTCGAGCGTGACCAGCCGGGCGTTGGGGATGGCGGCGGCCACAGCCGCCCCGCGGGCGGCCCCGACGACCGCGTCCGCTGAGCCCTGCAGGACCAGGGTCGGGCACCGCACCCGGGCGCAGAGCCGGAGCGCGGTGTCCGGGTCGTTCAGCCAGGCCGCGTCCATGCCGCGGAGGATGATCTCGGGGCCGGTCTCGAGGCCCCAGCCGATCGCGTCCTCGATCTGCTTGGTCGAGTGCGGCTCGGTGAACGTCTCGGAGAAGAAGAAGTCGAGGAAGCCGGGCCAGTCGCGGAGCCAGTAGTGGCGATTCCACTTGGCCCATCCGGCCAGCGTCGCCGGTTCCTCGTCGAAGGGAAAGGGGCCCGCCTCGTCGGCGGGGTCCGCGGTCAGCAGCAGGTCGGGCGCGATCAGCACCAGGCCACTGACCCGCTCGGGGTGCTCGGCCGCCAGGAGCAGGTCTTCCCCGGCACCGCACCAGGACACGACGACCGCCTGCCGCGCGCCCACCCGATCCAGCACCGCCCGGGCGTCGTCTGCGGTAGCCCGCCGGTCGTACGCGCCCGTCTCGCGGGGGCGGTCGGACCGCCCGTTCCCGCGCCGGTCGAACGTGATCACCCGGCCGTGCCGGGCGAAGTACGGAATCTGGCCCTTCCAGGCCCGGGAGTGGACGATCTCCCACGTGGGAAGGAGCAGGATCACGGGCTCGCCGGTGCCGTACGTCTCGTAGAACACGCGGACCCCGTCCCGCTCCAGGTAGCCCTCGGCGTCCGGATAACGCGCCCGCGTCTGCTCGCCCCGTGCCGCCCCCCGGCCGCCCCGCGCAGCCACGTGCTCACCCCGCCCCGCCACCTCACGCCGCCCGGCGTCCCCGGACCCGCCCGGGCCCGGGGACGCCGTGGACTGGGCCCGGATGGTCAAGGCCGCGCCTCGTACACGAAGTTGAACGGTGTCTCCGCGGCGCGCCGGAAGCGCGTGAATCCGCCCGCGGCGATGACGTCCCGGATCCTCGCCTCACCCGCCTGCGCGCCCAGGGCCAGGCCGACGTCCTGGGAGAGCGAGGCGGGCGTGCACAGCAGGGTAGAGAACGCGTAGTAGGCGCGTCCCACCGGATTCAGGTTCTCCTCCACTCGGTCGCCGGCCCGGGGCTCCACGATCATCCAGGTGCCGTCCGGCTTGAGCGTCCCGCGGACGTGGCGCGCGGCCCCGACCGGGTCACCCATGTCGTGCAGGCAGTCGAACATCGTGACCAGGTCGTACTGCGTGCCACTGTAGGCCGAAGCCGGCGCGACCTCGAAGCGGACCCGGTCGGCCACCCCCGCGCTCTCCGCCCGCTGCCGGGCCGTCCCGATCGACCCCTCGTGGTAGTCCGAGCCGACGAAGGTGGACTTCGGGAAGGCCTCGGCCATGAGGATCGTGGACGAGCCGTGGCCGCACCCGATGTCGGCGACCCGCGCCCCCGCCTCCAGCCGGCCGGCCACGCCGTCGAGCGCTGGCAGCCATCCCGAGATCAGGTTGGCGTTGTAGCCCGGACGGAAGAACCGCTCGCAACCCTCGAAGACGTCGGACCCGTGCTCGTGCCAGCCCAGCCCGGCCCCCGTGCGGGCCGCCTCGATGATCCGCGGCGAGTCGAGCACCGAGCCCACCGCGAGCTGGAAGAAGCCGGGCAGGTAGGCCGGGCTGCCCGGGTCGGTGAGTGCGACCGCCTGCTCGGGCGGGAGCGTGTACCGGCCGCTGGCCGGGTCGTACTCGACGAAACCCCCCGCGGCCTGGGCGTTCAGCCACTCCCGGACGTAGCGCTCGGCGGTGCCGGTGCGCTCGGCCAGTTCCGCCGGTGCCAGCGGGCCAGCGCCGGCCAGCGCCCGGTACAGGCCCAGCTTGTCGCCCAGCACGACCAGCGCCGCGTTCAGTGTGGCGCCCACTTCGTCCACCGCGCGGAACACGAACTGCATGAGTTTGTCCCCGTCGACCTCGACGGGCTGCTCGATGGTGCTCATGATGCCCTCCCCTGATCGGTTTGGAGCGAGCGTAAGTTCGTGGCAGCCCGTGCCGCTTCCGGGGCCCACCTAGTCCTCGGCGCCCCTGTCCGGCCCGGCATCAGGTGCTTACAATCACGCCATGCTGCTGGGGCGGGCTCGTGAGCGGCAGGAAATCGGGGACGCCTTCGCGCGGGCCCGGTCGGGGGCGAGCGCGACGCTCGCTCTGGTCGGCGAGCCGGGAATCGGCAAGACGGCCCTGCTCGACTACGCCGCCGGGCAGGCGGCCGGCATGCGGCTGCTGCGGGCCCGGGGCATCGAATCGGAGGCCCAGATACCGTTCGGGTCCCTGCTGGAGCTGATCCGCCCGGCGCTGCCGATGCTCGGGAACATCCCGGGGCCCCAGGCGGCCGCGATGGAGGGCGCACTGGCGCTCCGGCCCGGGCCCGGACAGGAGCGGTTCGCGGTGGGCGCCGCCACGCTCAGCCTGCTCGCGGCCTACGCCGAAGACACGCCGGTGGCGGTGGTGATCGACGACGCCCACTGGCTGGACGGGTCGAGCGCCCAGGCGTTGCTGTTCGCCTTCCGGCGGCTGGTGGCCGACCCCATCGCGGTGCTGATCGCGGTGCGGGAGGGCGAGCCGTCCCTGCTCGATGGCGCTGACCTGCCCACCCTACGGTTGGGCGGGCTGACCAGCCACGAGGCCGCGATGCTGGTGGACGGGCTCGCCCCCGGCGGACTCGCGCCCGACGCGGTGACCCGGCTGTACGACGCAACCGCCGGCAACCCGCTCGCGCTGCTCGAACTGGCGCCGGACGCGCAAGACCTCGCACTCGCCCCGGAGGGCGCCCCCGTCCTGGTCTCCGCCACGATCACCCGGGCCTTCCTGCGCCGGGTGGGCACGCTCGACGACGCCACCCGGCGCGCCCTGGTCCTCACCGCGAGCAGTGACACCGGCGATCTGCCGACGCTCGGGCGGGCCGCGGACCAGCTCGGGCTGGACCTGTCGGCGCTGGCCGCCGCGGAGGGCCCAGGACTGGTCAGGTTCGGTGCGGGCACGGTGGAGTTCCGCCATCCCCTCGCACGCTCGGCCATCTACGCTGACGCGCCCGCCGGGCAGCGGCGCGCTGCGCACCGGGCGCTGGCCGACGCACTGCCGGACCGGGACGTGGACCGCCGCGCCTGGCACCTGGCCGCCGCGGCGACCGGGCCGGACGAGTCAGCCTCGGCCGCGCTCGAGCAGGCCGGGGCGCGGGCCCGCGATCGCAGCGCGTACGCGACCTCTTCGGCGGCGTACGAACGAGCCGGCCGGCTCGCCGCGGACTCTGAGCGGCGCGCCCGCCTGTTCCAGGAGGCCGCCGACGCAGGATGGCTCGCGGGGCTGGCCGACCGGGCCGTCGCGCTGCTGGACGAGGCCCGCGGGATCACCGCTGACCCGGCGAAGCTGGTCGAGAACGCCGCGCTGGCCGGTCATATCGCGATCCGCCGTGGACCGGTCATGCTGGGCCACGCCATCCTGACGGCGGCGGCCGGGCAGGCCGGCCCCGAGCAGGCCGTGAGCATGCTCGCCGAGGCCGCCAGCGCCTGCTTCTACGCGGGGAATCCGGCCGAGATGCTGGCCGTGGCCGAGCGGGCCCGCGCCGCACTGCCCGCGCATGCCTCCGTGCGGGCCCGCTTCCTGGCGACCATGGCCATCGGGATGGCCCGGACGTTCGGGGGCGACGCGGCGGCGGGCGCGGAGGCGGTGCACGAGGCGACCGGCCTCGCGGAGAACTCGGCGGAACTCCGTGAGGATCTCCGGCTGATCTCGTGGCTGGCCGTCGGCCCGTTGTTCCTGCGCGAGGCCGACGCGGGGCGCTCGCTGCTCGAGCCGGTGCTGCGCACCGCCCGGGCCCGCGCCGCGGTCGGCGCGCTGCCCTTCGTCCTCAACCTGATCGCCCGCGATCAGGCCACCACCGACCGGTGGGCCATCGCCGAGGCCAGCTACCAGGAAGCGATCGACCTGGCCCGGGAGAGCGGCCAGCGAAGCGAGCTCACGTTCGGCCTGGCCGGCTTGGCCTGGCTGCAGGCCCGCCGCGGACGGGAGCAGGAGTGCCGCCGCTGCGCCGCCGAAGCTCTCGGGCTCTCCCTCGAGCTCGGAATCGGGCTGCACCAGATCTGGGCGACCGCCGCGCTGGGGGACCTCGAGCTGGGCCTGGGGGAAGCCGCCCGGGCCGCCGGGCATTTCGAGCAGCTGCAAGCGCTGCTGGCCGGCCTGGGGATCACCGATGCCGACCTGTCACCTGGGGCCGACCTCGTCGATGCCTACCTGCGCCTGGGCCGCCAGGAGGCGGCGCAGCAGGTGGCTGCGCAGTTCGCGGCCGCGGCGAACGCGAAGGGGCAGCCCTGGTCACTGGCCCGGTCGCTGCGATGCCAGGGACTGCTCGCCGCCACCGACAGCGGCTTCGCCGAGGCGTTCGAGCAGGCGATGGTGCAGCACGCGCTGACCCCGGACAGTTTCGAGGCGGCGCGGACCAGGCTGGCCTACGGTGAGCGCCTCCGGCGGGCCCGGAACCGGGTCCGGGCCCGCGAGCAACTCCGTCAGGCAGCGGAGGTGTTCGAGCGTCTCGACGCGCGGCCGTGGGCCGACCGCGCCCGCGCTGAGCTGGCCGCGACCGGCGAGACCCGGCGGCCCCGGGACCCGCGCACGCTCGACGAGCTCACCCCCCAGGAGCTGCAGATCGCCGTCATGCTCACTGGGGGAAAGACCACCCGCGAAGCCGCCGCCGCGCTGTTCCTGAGCCCGAAGACCGTCGAGTACCACCTGCGCCACGTCTACCAGAAGCTCGGCATCCACTCCCGCGATGAGCTGGCCGGGGTGCTGGCCGCGCTAGAGTCCCGGCCGGCGCCGGACCCGGCGCTGGGGCCGGGCCCTAAGCCGGGCGCGTGAGCTGGTAGCGGAACTCGCCGGTGGCGGCGACCCGGCGGAAGCCGGCCTTCCCCAGGACCCGCTGGGACGCCGCGTTCCCCGGGTCGGTGCCCGCGGCCACGGCCATCACCCGGGCATCTGCCCACGCCATCGCGAGCATCGTCCGGAGGGCCTCGGTGGCGTAGCCGCGGCCTTGCCGGGAGGGCACGATGCCGTACCCGATCTCCACCTCGCTGTCCCGCGGCGGCCCGAAGAATCCGATCCCCCCGACGACCAGGCCGCTGGCCCGCTCGACTATCTGCCGGTGGCCCCAGTCCTCGTCGCCAGTCTCCGCCGCGGCCGGCCCGGCCGCCTGCGCGTCGCCGGCGTCCCCCGCCGCCACCTGCCCGGCCGCGTCGCCCG
>JAOPYP010000599.1 GCA_025964635.1 Actinomycetes bacterium
GGCCACCGGGCGGTCGACACGGTCCACCGCCGGCAGAGCGCGGCCCGGCGGATCTGCGCCCGGCGCGGGATGCAGCTCAGCGTCCTGCACGCCGAGGCCACCGAGGAGGGCGGGTGGGAAGCCACGGCGCGGATGCTGCGCCGCACCCCGATTCCCACCGCGTGTGCGGTCGGCAGCCTCAACCAGCTGTTCGGGGTGATGGCCGCGCTGCGCGCCGCCGGCCTGGCCGTGCCCGCGGACATGTCGGTGGTGAGCCTGGACGAAGACGAGTGCCTGGCGTTCCTCGACGTCCCGGTGACGAGCGTGGCCATGCCGCTGGCCGAGCTGGGCAGCGCGGCGGTGGACGCGCTGATCGCCCGCGTCGACCAGGGAGCCGGCCTCGACCAGGAACCCGGCGGCGATGTGATGATCCGCGGGCCGATGAGCCTGGTGCTGCGCCAGTCGGTGGCCGGGGCCCCAGCGGACAGGAGGCGGTGACACGATGCGGATCCGGGCCGCGGCCGCGATGGAGCTGCCGGCGCTGCAGGACATCGAGCGGGCCGCCGGGCAGGCCTTCCGCGGCATCGGCATGCCCGAGATCGCCGACGACGAGCCGTTCTCGCTGGACGAGCTGACCGGGTACCGGCGGGCCGGGCGGGCCTGGGTCGCGGTCGGCCAGAACGGCCGCCTCGTCGCCTACCTCGTCGCCGACCTGGTGGACGGCAACCTGCACGTCGAGCAGGTGTCGGTGCACCCGGACAGCGCGCGCCGGGGGGTGGGCCGGGCGATGCTGGAGCACGCCGCGGGCCGGGCGGCCGCCGCGAGCATGCCCGCACTCACCCTGACCGCGTTCACCGAGGTCCCCTGGAACGCGCCCTACTACGAGCGGTGCGGGTTCCGGCGCCTGGCCGAGGCTGAGATCACGCCGGGGCTGCGGGAGCTCCGCCGGCGGGAGGCCGAGCACGGCCTGGATCGCTGGCCGCGTGTGTGCATGCGCCGGGACCTGTGACCTGCGCCCGTCAGGCCGGCAGCTGCCGAGAGCCCGCTACGGGCAGATCCCGTCGGCCGCCGGTGTTCACGGGAAATCAGGCGAGCTGGGGGATCACCCCGGCCACGAGCCGCTCCATCTGCTCGGCCTCGTCGAACAGCGGGTTGAGCAGGATCAGGTCCGCCCCGGCCGCCGCGATCTGGGCCAGCTCGGACGCCACGTCGCCCGGGCGGCCGGCCACCCCGACCCGCTCGATGCCCTTGAGCCCGAAGTAGCCGTACAGGTCGTTGAGCGCGTCCCCGGTGCGCTGCCGCGCGCGGCCCGGGTCGTCGTCCACGCCGAGGTACACCCGCTTGGCCACCCGGAAGGTGGCCGGATCGCGGCCCTGCTCGGCGAGGGCCTCCCGCACGACACGGGCCTGCTCCACGAAGTCAGCGGTGGTCGTGGAGCCCGCGCCCATGAACCCGCCGGCCAGCCGCACCGCCCGGCGCAGCGCGTTGGGATGGCTGCCGCCGAACCAGACCGGCGGGTGCGGCTTCTGGAACGGCTTGGGTTCCATGGCCGCGCCCCGCGCCTGCCAGAAGTGCCCGTCGAAGTCCACCCGGTCCTGCGTCCACATCGCCCGCATCAGCTCCAGCCCCTCGGTGAACCGGGCCACGAAGTGCTGCCCGTCCACGCCGAACGCGGAGAACATGCGGAACCCGCCGCCGGTGCCCACGCCCACCTCGACCCGGCCCCGGCTGAGCTGGTCCAGCGAGCTGATGCTCTTGGCCAGGTGCAGCGGGCTGTGCAGCGGGGTGACGAAGACGGCGCAGCCCAGCCGGAGCCGTTCCGTGCACGCCGCGGCGTAGCTGAGCGTCTCGACCGGGCCCAGGTGGGGCATCGAGCCCAGCACCTGCTCCCCGGTCCAGCCGCTGTGGAACCCGAGTTCCTCGGCCCGGCGCAGGTAAGCCCGGAAGCGCGCCGGGTCGAAGGTGCCGTCGGCGGCGAACTGGGGGATGGAGATCGCGAACTGGATGCTGTTCTCGGCCACAGTGGATCGTATCCCGGCCGGCGCGGGCCAGGCCGGGGGGCCGCCAGGCCCGGATGCCAGGTGCCGTCAGGTGATCAGTGGCGCCGGGCCGGGTCCCCTCCAGAAGATGATCGGCGCCTTCGGCAGCCAGGATGAACTGGTCCGCGCCTGCGGGCGCGGCACGACGCGGCGCGGGAGCGGATGCGGCGGGAACCCGGCGCGCGCTACCCCCACGGCAGCGGCAGTGGCCCAGCTCCCCGGGCCCCCTTGATTTAGCGGCAGATGCACTAAGGTTGGCGGTATTCCGGTCCCCCACCCGGGTATCCGCTCGGCCAGCGAGGAGCCTTCCCATGCTGCGTGACGCGGCTGCCGTAACTCGCGGCCACTAGATGCTGGTCCCACTGGCGCGGGGACGGTCGGCCGTCCGCGCGGCCCTCCGGCCCGCCCGCTGGCTGACCCCCGGCGGCCTGACCCCTGGCTGGCTGACCCCCGCCTGGCTGGCCCCCCGCTGGCTAGCCCGGTGGTGGCTCGCCCTGTGCGCCCTCCCCGCGGTAGCGGCCCTGATCGCCCTGGCCACGAGCGGCGCCTGGGACGGGCAACTGCTGCTGCCGCTGCTGGCCGTGCCGCCGGCGCTGGCCGGCATCGGCGCGTCGGCTCCGCGCCGGCCCCTGGCCTACGGGGCCGTGATGCTGCTGGCCGCGATCGTGACCGCCCCGTTCACCACGACCCCGGAACTGCCCGCGGTCACGAGCGTGTCGGTGCTGGTCGTGACCGTACTGAGCGCGTCCGGCGGGGCACGGGGTGGACAGCAGAACCAGAGGCTGGCCGATGTCACCTCGGTGGCCGAAGCGGCACAGCGGGCCCTGCTCCGCCCGCTGCCGAGCCAGGTCGGGCCGCTGGAACTCGGGGTCGTGTACCTGGCCGCGGCGGCCGAGGCGCGGGTCGGCGGGGACCTGTACGAGGTCACGCGGACCCAGTTCGGCATCCGCCTCATCGTGGGTGACGTCCGCGGGAAGGGCCTGGACGCGGTGGAGATCGCCGCGGACGTCCTGGGCGTATTCCGCGAGGTCGCCCACGAGGTGTACACGCTCGCCGAGGTGGCCAGGCGGATCGACGCGAGCCTGGCCCGCCGCCCGGCGGCGCCCCTCGAGGAGTTCGTCACCGCGGTGCTGGCCGAGATCGACCCGGTCGCCGGCAGCCTGACCGTCTACAACTGCGGTCACCCGCCACCCCTCGTGCTCAGCCCGGCCCCCGGCAGCCAGGACGGGAGCGGCGGGAACCGCCTGCCGCGGGTCACCACGGTGGACGTGCCTGCCCCGGCCCTGCCGCTGCGGCTGATGTCGCTCGGCGGCACGTCCGGAGCGGAGCGCACCGTGCCGCTGCAGCCGGGTGACGCCCTGCTCCTCTACACCGACGGCGTCACCGAGGCCCGTGATGCGCGCCGGGAGTTCTACCCGCTGGAGGAGCGGGTCGCCGGGCTGGCCGCCAGGAGCGGGGGCGGCGACCTGCTGGACCGGCTGCGCGACGACCTGCTGCGGCACGTGGGCGCGCCCCTCGACGACGATGCGGCGCTGCTGCTGGTCCGGGTGTCCGGTGCGTGGGACGGCCAGGCCGCGACGGCCTCCCCGGCCCCGGTCCCGCAGTCCTGACCGTCGCGGTCAGGGAGCGACCTGGACGCTCAGCAGGCTGGGCCCGGGGCTGATGCTGACGGTGACCCGGGCCGACGGCGCGGGCGTGGTGCTGAACGTGAGCGTGCCGCTGGGCGTGCTCGCAGCGGGTGTGGTGGGCAGCGACGTGCTCGGCGCCGGCGAGGTCGGTGGCGGCGTGCTCGGCGTCGGTGTCGGCGTGCTCGGGGTGGGCGTGGGCGTCGGGCTGGTTGAGGGCGTGGGCGTGCCACTGGGCGAGCCCGGTGTGGTCGGCGGCGCCGGGGACGACGGCTGAGCCGACCGGGCCGGTGACCTGCTCGGCTGCGGGGTGGCGGCCGCCTGCGCCACGCTGGCGTTGCCGCCGGTACCGGCGATGCGGGTCGCTGCGACGGGGCTCTGCCGGGCCAGGTCGCTGGGCCTGGCGCTCCGCGTGGCCACTGGCGGGACCACGGCCGGGGACCGCTGCTGCGCCGACCCCGGCAGCGAGACCAGCGTCCAGGCGATGAACGCGATCGCCGCCATCCCGGTCGCCGCCAGCGCTCCGCGAGCCGGCAGGGTGGCCCGGCTGCGCGCCCGGCGGGGCCCCCGCGGCTGGCTCCGG
>JAOPYP010000601.1 GCA_025964635.1 Actinomycetes bacterium
GACCGCGGCGACGACGCCGGCGGCCTGCGCCGGGTTGCGCCTGGCCCACCGGGCAGCGCGGTACGCGGCGAAGCCCGGGACCCCCACGGTGGCGGCGTCCAGCGTGTTCCGCCGCGCCATGCTGCCCGCCTGGGCCAGCCCGGCCTCGGCCCGGTCGCGCGACCCGACCATGCCGTACCCCACCGCGGAGAACAGGTGCACGAACGGCTTCCGGTAGATGAACACCGCCACGGTGACCAGGGCGATCATCAGGATCTTCAGCGCCCAGGGCAGCACCGCGTCGCTGGTCCCCATGATCAGGGAATACGCGTACAGCAGGACGCTGAGCACCAGGGCCACGGCCGCCTGCTTGAGCAGGACCCCGACCAGCATCTCGACCCAGCGCAGCGCGACCACCCGGCCGAAACCGGGGTGAGTTCCCACGATGAGGAAGAACGGACCGGCCACGAGCAATAGCAGGAACCCGAGTTTCAGGATGATCAGCGTGATCGCGATCAGCAGCACCAGGACGCCCGCGACGAGCGCCGCGAACAGTGCCGCGAACGCGATCTCCAGCCGGGTGGAGTACTGGTTCCCCTGGAACAGCGAATAGACGTCGGGATTGTTCTGCTTGATCGACTGGGCGATTCCCGCGAAGGCGTTCTGCTTGGCCTGGATCAGGGACGGCGCAGCCGTCTCGTTGGTGGCGATGGCCTGGGACCAGAGCAGCTGGCGGCCGTACTGGTTGACCACCGTGGGCTTGGCGCCCTTGCCGGTCGTGTAGACGGTGGTGCCGAACTCGCCGTCCAGCCACGGCTTGCAGACCAGGACCGTCCACAGCTCGTTGGCGTTCTGGTCGACGATGCCCGTCCCGCCGGTGAAGTTATAGTTGGCCGCCTTCACCTGCGGGTCGCGGCCCTGCACCGGGACGCAGTTAGTACCGGCCGGGGCCGGCAGCCCGGCGAACGCGACGTTCAGGGTCTGGGTGATCCCGTTGGACACGGTCTTGCCCAGGCCGGTGAAGTCGGCGGGGCGGCCGATGAGCCAGATGGCGGCCGCGCACGCGATGACCATCCAGATGGTGCCCTCGATGGTCCGGGTGGCCCGCTTGCGGATCAGCCCCTGCCAGGCCAGCCAGATCGCGCCGATGATGACCACCGGGGCCAGGAACGGGAAGTAGATCGCGTTGCCCAGGCTGGTGATCAGCCGGTTCACCGCGTTGGTCAGCCAGGACAGGATGCCCTCGCCGGCCGCGGACTGGTACACGGTGATCGTCACCCGGTCCAGCGCCTTCGAGGCGTCGAACACCATCCCCGCGACGCTGTTCCCGATCAGCGAGGTCATGTCCGAGCACTGCATGTCGTAGGCGGCCCAGGACTGGCCCGCCATGCCGTAGCTGTCGTACAGGGTGGCGGGCCGCTTCCCGCCGGTCACGGGCGGGCGGATCAGCGAATCTATGCCGCCGGCCGCAGGCTCCGGCGCGGGGACGGACGGCTGGCAGATGTTGTTGAGGTCGCCTATTAAACCGCTGGACCCCGCGTTGCAGAAGCCGAGCAGGCCGCCGATGTCGCCGATCCCGGGGGCCGAGCAGATGCCTGTGGGGGCGGCCGGGCGGGCGGGAGTCCTGGCGGTCGCCGGCTGCGCGGTCACGGCGTGCTGGGCCGTGGCCGCGTGCTGGGCCGTCGCCGCTGGCCCGCCGACTGCAGCCTGCGCGATCGCCGGTGACCCGAGCAGGGCCGCCCCGGTCACCGCGATGATCACACCGGGGACGGCGAGGGTCCTGCTGACTACCTTGGCGGCCCGGCGGAGGACTCTGGCCATGGTGGGCTCCTGAAGCCTGGGGGGAGAGGCTGGTCGGGGCATGAAGTGACCGCCGGTCACCTTGCCGGCTCGCCCGGCGGCGCCGCGCCGAGCAGCCCGGCGCCCTGGGCAGGGGCGCCATCCGGTGACGCCGGTTCTTCGGCAGGGCGGGCCCGGGTCGGGTTGGTGTCCAGCCACTGCCGCACTTCATCGGAGATCAGGTCGATGCCGATACGGCCGGCCCGGCCATCCAGATCGCGGAAAATGCATTCCCCGTTGCCGAGCCCCCGCAGCACGGCCCGGTGTTCCTCTGACGGCTCCACCCCGAGGAGCGCCATCACGTTCGCCACTTCGACCCGTTCCGAGGAACGGAACGCGAACACCCCCGATATACAGTTTGTGACCTGCTCGTTCAGCAGGTCCCCCGCGTTCTGTGAGACCAGGATCAGCGCCGTGTTCCGGGAACGCCCCATCCGGGACACCTCGGGAACCAGCTTGGCCCCCTGCGGCGTCGCCGTGATCGCCCACGCTTCGTCCAGGAAGATCGCCTTGGGGAGCCGGCGGTCGATTCCGTTAAGGAGCCTGCGGGCGAACTGGGACACGAGGTACAGCAGGGCGACGGACAGGCGCTGCTCGTAGGAATAGTCTTCGCGGCCGGCCGCGGTGTCGGGCAGAGTGAGGCCAGCCAGCGTGAATACGGTCGTCCAGCCGGCCGTGTCGATCTGCTGCCCGCCTGAGGGCGCGAAGCAGAGCCGGGCCAGGCGCATCTCCGAGATCGACCGGAGCACCGCGCCGAGGTTCTTGGACGCCGGGTCGGTGGACTCCTCCAGGTGCCGGATCACCTTCCCCAGGCTGGGCCGGTCCCGGCTGGCCACGCTGGCCACCGCCTGGATCATCGCGCTCTCCCGCTCCTCGCTCATCCGCGGCAGCAGCAGGCGCAGGGTCTCCGTGGCCATGGTCCGCTTCTCGGCCAGATCGTCACCGAACGAGAACGGGTCGAGCAGGCCCGGCGCGGCGGCACCCAGCGGCAGCACCCGCGCTTTGCGCCCGCGCTCGGCCAGCAGTTGGACCAGCGGTTCCGCGTCTCCCTTGGGGTCGATCACCGCGACCGTCACCCCGCGCAGCGCCAACTGCAGAATAAGCAGCAACGCCAGTGTCGTCTTACCGCCGCCGGGCTCACCGGTGATGGCGATGGCGGTGGGCCGGTTCAGCGCCGCGGCGAGCAGCGGATCGAAGTGGACCACGGCGCGGGCCCGGCCCAGGGTCTCGCCGATATAGGGGCCGACCCAGCCCTGCCCGCTGTTCGGCCGGTCACCCAGGTCCACCGTGGCGGTCGGCACCCCGCCGGCGATCGTGTAGAGCGGCTGGCGCTGCACGTAGGAGCTCAGCCGGACCCGGTCCCCGGGCAGCGACTCGCGGAGCAGGGAGAACTGGTCACCGGTGGAATTGACCACGTCGATGCCCATGTCGCGGTAATGCTCGACGACCGCCTCCACCCGGCGCTGGCAGAGTTCCCGGGTCGGCGCGGACACCACGAGCCGGTGCCAGCCGTAGACGAACGGCAGGCGTTCCTTCGTGATGCCGTGCTCCAGCATCCGCGCCGCGACGATCTGCTCGGCCAGGGCGATCGGCGCATCCACCCCGGCCTCCCTGATGTGCGCATCCATGTCCCGGGCGTGCGCGAGCCGGCGGCCGACATCCTTGCTGGCCTTGGCCGGCGGGATCAGCCGCATCCGGGAGCTGACCTCCACCGGGAACGGCAGCGAGTCCGCGAAGTGCAGCCACGGCTCCCCGTCCGGGAACGACATCACGTCGGGGAAGCGGGAGAAGGACAGGAAGGCCTCGAACGACTCTCCCTCCGGATGCTCCAGGCGCAGCAGCGTGCGCCCGTTGTGCACCTGGCCCTCGAACAGCGACTCGATCTCCCCGGCCCCCCAGCGGCGGCGCCGGACCGCGGACGGGCGCGGGTCCCCCGCGGTGCCCATCAGCGTGTGCCGGACCAGCCAGGCGATCTCGTCACTGGTGGCGTGCCGCGCGGCGAGGGCGCTGGCCCCCAGGGCCCGGCCCAGCCGTTCGGCGTGCTCGGTCCAGCGGGTGATCTCGGCGCTGCCGATCGCCTCGTCGTCGAGGCCCATGGCCTGCTCGCCCGCCCGGTAGGTGTTGAGGAGCTGGGCCAGAACCCCGCCGCCCAGCTGCGCGCGCATGCCGCGCTGCCCCAGCCGGACGCCCAGGTACACCTCTTTGGCCCAGAAGTCCTTGGCCCAGACGTGGCGGTACATCTCGTCTAGGTAGTTCCGCCAGCCTGGTCCGCCGTCCGACGTGGCATCGAGCTGGGCCGCCCACTCCGCCGCCGGGTAGGAACGGTGCACGATGCGCAGGTGAACCTCGGCGTCCGGCATCCGGATCGCGGCCAGCGCGACGGTGATGTTGGTGGCCAGGGCCTCCCGGTCCTGCGGCGTGGTGAACTCGTACGGCTGGGTCGGCAGCCGGTAGTACGCCCAGGCGTGCGTCTCGGTGAGCAGGATGCGGTCGTCCAGGTAGCGCAGCGACAGGCGCGACCGTCCTCCCGACCGGGCGCTCACGGTGTCCTCCCAGAGGTTCGCGCCATCCGGCACAAAACCACACACCAGCCGCTCACCCAGGCCTGACGGCCCGGGATCACTAGCTGGTACCGGATCGCGCTCACCGGGCGGCCCATCGCCGCGGCGCGCCATCGGGGGGCACGGGGGGACCGGGCGGGGCCCCCCGGCTGCCGCCGACCGCGAGCGCCGAGACCAGCACTCCGGCGAGGGCCGTGTAGGCGAGCTGGACCGGCGGGCGGAGATCGGCGAACCGGGATTCCGCGTCGGCGGCCGGCCGGCAGTCGCTGATCCCCTGCTCCGCGGGCGGAGCCCCCAGGTGATCATCCCAGGGCACCCGCACGATGGCCCGGCAACGGCCGCGGACGACGAGTTCAGCCTGCTCGACATGGGACATGCTGCGCTTGCTCACCCCATTGATGACGGTGATCGCCCCGGTGCACAGTTCCTCGTAACCGTGCCCGTCCAGCCACTCCATAGTCATCGCGACCGCGCGGGCCGCGTCCGCGCTGGCCGGGGCGACCAGGACGAGCTGGTCGGCCGCCGACAGGACGCGGGCCACCGCCGAGGCGCCGGGGTCCGTAAGAGTGAGTGGATACCGGGACGTCAGGACCTCGAGGACGCGGGCGTACTCCTCGTCGGCGAGCGCCGGGCCGCCCTCAGGAGCGGAGTCGTGCGCGATGAGATCCAGGCGCCCCCGGCCACGCTGGCCTGGCACGGTGGGCGTGGCGCCAGTCAGCAGGCCTCGTGCGGTCCCCGCCGGGGAGGTACGGGCCAGGTCAGTAAGAGAGGTCTGCCCCGGGTTGAGGTCGAGCGCCGCGACCGGTTCGCCCCGGAGGCTGGCCAGGACGTCAGCGAGCATCAGCGTGGTCACCGTCTGGCCAGCGCCGACCGTACAGCCCAGCACGACGATCAGCCGGGGGCCTTGGATCGGCAGCAGGACGCGGGCCCGGTCACGCCGCTCCATGTCGGGCCGCCCGGGCCCGTGACCTCCCGGGACGACCAGGACGTGTTCCCGCCAGCTGGCGCCGGCGCGGTGCTGGCCGGGGCCGCTCAGGGCTCGTTCCACCATGGTCGGCCGGGCGCTGGAGCTGTCCCGGACCACGACGACCGGGGGTGACCACGGGGTGGGCGCAGGCTTATCGGGGGTGTCCGGCCCAGGCGGGAGTGGCTGGGCCAGTGCGGTGTCGTCGGGTGGCGCCTCCGCGGACGGCTCTCCGGTCTCGGGCTCAGCCACCTCGTCCTCGGCCGTCTCCCGCTCAGCTGTCTCCAGCTCGACGGCCTCGGGCTCAGCCGGCTCGTCCACGGCCGCCACAGGCTGGGCCACCTCAGGCTCGGCCGCTTCCGGTTGGACTGCCTCGGGCTCAGCCGGCTCGTCCACGGCCGCCGCGGGCTGGGCCACCTCAGGCTCGGCCGATTGCTCCCCGACCGCCCCCGATTCGGCGGCCTCGGACGTGTCCGGCTGCTCCGCGGCGGGCTCGTCCTGGGCGGGCCGATCCTCGGCCGGCTCGCGCGGGGCAGGCCGATCGTCGGCCGGCTCCTGCGAGGCGGGCTCATCGGCGGGCGCCTCGGGCCGGACCGCGCCGATGAAGAATCCGGCCGGCCCTCCTGGACGGCCGAGCACAGGCTCGGGCGGGGCGGCCTGCACCGGCACGCTCACCGCGGGCCCGGCGGAGGGGGCGGGCATGGCCGTGTCCGGGAGGGCCAGCGCATCGGCCCTGCCCACCAGGAACTCTGGAACACCGGGTACCGGATCTCCGGCCACCGGGACGGAGACGGGATCTCCCGCCGCCGGGGCCGGCTGGGCCGGCGGGGCCGGCTGGGCCGGCGGGGGCACCGGCGGTCCCCCGGGCGTCCGCCAGTCCCCGGAGACCGGGGGGACCGGGGGTGGCGGGACCGGAGGGGTCCAGGCCGGCCCGGCTGGAGCCCTGGCCGCGGGCGAGGCCGGAGCATGCGGGTCCTTCACCGGCCACGACGCGGCGGCCGGCCGGGCCGTGGGGGGTGCGTCACCTGGACGCGAGGGCCTGGTGACGCCTTCCCCGTTCCTGGCGGCCGGCCCCGGCGCGCCGGCCGGAAACCCAGGCCGGGCGGCATGGCGGCCCAGAATGTCTGCGGCGGGCCGGGGCGGGGCCTGCCGTTCGTCGTGCGCGATTTCGGCCGGGGCCGTGTCCGCCGCCATGGCCGGGGGCACCCCCACCGAGCCAGCCGCGGGCACCGGCCACTGGGCCGGACGGCCTCGCTGGTCCTTGCGGCGCGGTCGCGGCGCCGGAGCGGC
>JAOPYP010000629.1 GCA_025964635.1 Actinomycetes bacterium
CGTGGCGAGGGGCTGAACTTCGCGCTGGTCGAACCGCGCGACCAGGACGTGGTGCTCGGCTGCGTCTCGCTGTATGAGGTTCGCCTGGATCAGGGCTGCGCGGCGGTTGGGTATTGGCTCGCTCCCGGGGCCCGCGGCCGGGGTGCCGCGGCACAGGCGGTCCGCCTGCTCGCCCGGTGGGCGTTCGCCGAGCTGGGACTGGCCCGGCTGGAGCTGACTTGCGGTCCCGATAATGAGGCGTCCCAGCATGTCGCCGAGCGTTGCGGGTTTTTCCGCGAGGGCCTTCTTCGTTCCCACGTGCCTTTCAAGGGAGCCCGCCGCGACAGCGTGATCTATAGCCTGCTTCCCGGCGAGGTGCGGTAGCCGAGTTTGGAGACTGCCTCTGTCCTATTCCTGTCCGTCTTCGCTACAGGCGCCAAACCCTTGCGAGTGGGCGCCGGGTCTAGGCTGGCGAAGCCATCGCGAAGCGACGCAATGCCGCGTAGTTAAGGGTCTGGCTTGCTTGTCGAGGATGCCGGGGCTGACAAAGCCATGATCGTGAGCCAACTCAGAGCTCTGTGGCACGCGGTAAGGAAACCTCAGACAGCGACCTGGACCTGCTGGTCGACGTCGATCGCGGCCATGGCTACTTCGACATGGCCGGGTTCGCCCCGGTGTCGAAGACGAACTCGGCGTGATGACTCAGGTAGCGACGCCGGGTGGGCTGAAGCTCCGGATCCGCGACCGCGTGCTCCGGGAGGCCGTCGCCCTGTGAGACGTGACGACGAGCGGCTCCTTCTGTCGAGGCTCTTGCCTCTTCAGAACCAGCTCCAGACTACGAAATCCCTATTCCAGGAAAATTTGTCGACGGATAAACCTGACCGGACGCTAGGAGTCTGCCAGCCACGCCAGGAAGCGGCCCTGCGACCAGCAGCGACCAATGGCCTCGGCGCGCAGAGCCGACCGGTCGAACACCGCCACGCCGATGATGCTGTGGCCAGAGGCGCGGCGATCGCCAAGTGTCGGTATCGCCGGCGCGACTCCGACCCCCTCGGCTGACACCCACGCCACCGCCCGGTCGGCCGACGCTTCGTCGAAGCGGTGCAGGAAGCGCAGGCGGCTCTCGAGCGGGAAGTGCGACAGCGCCCACGTCGTGGTGACGACAGGCAGGGCGTCCGCGGGCACACGGGCGAAGGCGTCGGGCAGCACCTCGACGGCGTCACCTTGCAGCAGCAGCGGAGGGGCCGTCGCCGCCAACGCCATCTCCGCTTCTAGCCTCGTGACCCGCTCCGGCTGATCCGGCCACAGGCAAGCGCGCAACCATCGAGCGTCATCCGCGTCGGTCACCTCGACCGGATCGAGGTCGACGCCGACCCGGGCGACGACCCCGGGCATCGCCCGCGCCGGGATGGGCCGGTCTCCCACGATCGAAGACGACAGCTGCACGGAAGATGACGGGTCGCCCAGCGATTGTCCGTTGCTGTACGTGATGCCAACGCGATCGACATTGAGATTGAGCCCAGCCGAACAACCCACGTCGATCAACCCAACCGCATTCGCGCCTACCCGGCGCGCCGCCTCGGCAATGGCCGGATACAGCACGGCGCAGCGTCCGGTCTCGTTGGTCCGCGCCTGCCGGCGCACGGCGATAGCCACGACCGAGTCGGTCATTCGCAGCAGCGTGTCGATCGCCGCGCCAGCGGCAGCGTCGCCGTCCGCAGCGGCATAGGCCGCGGCAAGCGCCGGGGCGCGGCCGGCGAGGGCGAGGTCGTGCAGCGCGGCCAGGATCACCGTGGGGTGCCGCTTGCGCGCCGGCGCCGCCTCGATGGCGCGCAGCGCCTCGTCGGACTCACTCAGGGCGACGGCGACGCGCTCGTACAGCGGCGATGTTCCGGCGGCGTCGACCTCGCCGAAATGCCGGTACACCTGAGCGAGTGTGCGGGCCCTGCCCACGGGTACGGCGCTTCCTGCGGTCGGCCCTGGCATCCCGACGATTCTAGCCATGGGAACGACAACCCCCGACCCTTCACCTGGCACAAGGGCGCCGGGGAGATCCTCGACCGACTCGCCGGCTACTGCCGCTCCCGCAACAAATAGCGAGAGCTCCAACCTGACAGGACACTAGAGGAGTGATCCAGGCAGCAGCCCGGTCCACCAGCCTGGGGAGGCTCGCCCTCCCGGGCGAAAGGCGGGTTCCCGACGTCGGAGAACCGGCTGTCTTGATCAACGGTTTGTCGGTTTCAAGCCCGCGCCACTGTCGCTAACGGCTGGCTCAGTGCCGGAAACCAAGCCGGTTCGCAGGTCGGCCAGAGCGAACAGGTCAATGCCGGCTCCGAGGTGGCTCACCAGGAACTCGGCTAGTTCGTCTGGCTTGAGGCCGATAGCCATCAGCGCTTCGGCCGTCAGGGGCATGGCCTGGAGGCGGTACTCGCCGCGGGCTGGATCGGCGAACTCCGGGCCGGCGCGGTCCCCCGGATCAGCGGACCAGGAGTGCACGCGAGCCAGGTAAAAGTACTGGCGCCGCTCCGCGTTCGAGCACGTACAGCAGGCTGTGCACATTGGCAGTAGCAGCGATCTCCTCACGCAACTCCCGGACCAGCGCAGTTTCCAGGTCCTCCCCCGTCTCGACACCGCCGCCGGGCAGCACTCAGTACGGATCTTGCCCGGGGCGTATCCGCTGAATGACCAGCAGATCATGGCCGGA